>CAZBEU010000273.1:0-2147 GCA_964491005.1 uncultured archaeon
TGATTTAATAATTGGTAATCCTCCTTGGTTAACATATAAGGATTTGAATGATCAAAAGTATCAAAATAAAATCAGGCATTTAGCTAAAATATTAGATATTAAACCTGAGAGTCAATATATAACTCATATTGAATTAGCAGCGATCTTTTTTTATCAAATTCCAAAAAGATTCCTCAAGATTAATGGAATAATCTTTTTTGTTATGACTCAAAGTGTTTTAAATGGAGATCATTGTCAAAAATTTAGAGCTTTTTCAATATTTGATAACCTAGAAATATGGGATTTTCCAAAAAGATATTTTTTTAATGTTAATCATATTTGTCTTAAAGCGAGATATATAGCAGATCAAAATCCTACTATTGGAGATAAATATCCGATTAAAACAAAAATATTAGATGAAAAATTGGCAATTCTAAATGAAACTTTTTACTCCTCACTAAAAATTAATAAAGACGGTGCTCTACTAATCTTACCTAAAAAAGAATTGAAGTTTTTACAGGATATTAATTATAGTGAATATAAAGATAAGTTTCTTCAAGGAGCAACATTAGTCCCGAGAACACTCGTATTTTTTGATATAGTTGATTCATTAGATAATAGATTTATTATATCTTCTGATAAAGATATTCTGTCTAGATCTAAAAAAGAATGGATTTTCAAATTCAAAAATAAGGAGATTGAGAAAGATTTTAGATACATAACTTTCTTAAATTTGGATCTTGTACCATTTTTGATAAAAAAAAAAAGAAATGTCTTTATCCCAATAACGAGAGATACTTATGAATTTAATGAAAAATATATGGACAAATTTCCATATGCTAAAAAATTTTATCGGGATATTAACATAATTTATCAAACAAAAAAGAAGAAAACAAGCAAAATTGACACATTGTTCTCTAATTTAAACTATTGGAATAAATTAAAAAAACAAGTAGATCCTCATTTATATACGGTAGTTTATAATGCAAGTGGTTCAAATATAAAATCTGCAGTAATAAAGCAATATGAAGAAAGAATCATAATAGGTTCTGAAAATTATTATTATTCAACTGATTCTAAATATGAAGCATATTATCTTTCAGCTATACTTAATTCTCAACTATTAAATAGATATATTAATGTAATTAAAAGTTCTCGTCATATCCATAAAAGACCTTTTCATTTTCCTATCCCAATATATGATGAATCAATTAAATGGCATTATAAACTCGCAAAAAAAGGTATTAAATATACTACTTATGTAAGTGATCTTTTTTTAAATAACCCAACTATTACTACCAAGAAAATACGAACAATATTAAACGAAAACTTTTCAAAACTTGATAATTTAACAAAAAAAATTGTGTTTAAATAAGATTTTAACATTCATCTTTAATTTTTTCATTCTAATTTTTTTTTCCCAATCCTATGAAAGTAAAAAACTTTTTAATCTTCCAATACTAATTATATTAGAAAATTCCTTAAAATCCTATGAAAAAAAGGAAAGATTTAAATATTAACATTCAATAAAGAATAGTCACCCTTAAATAGGTTAATATAAGGCGAATTTGAACTATTATTCTTCTAAAGAAATAAATGAAATTTCTAAAGGAGTTGATAAATACAATTTCTGAAAAAAGAAATATTCTCTTAATTTATTCGACCTTGAGCATAATTGTTATTTCAATATTTATTATTTCATTGAATTTTAATAATTTAAATATATTTAACTCCTCAGAAAAGCAAGATAATAATTTTCATACTCTTAATTATAAAATAATAATGAATACCCAATTTACTACTTCTATTATTGTTATTTTATTAATTCCTGTTATATTTATAATTGCTTATGGAATGTATTTTATCTTAAAGAAATTAATAAAATGGAATAGAGAAAAAAAAAATATAATAAAAACCAAAAGAGAAGATCTACTCAATAAATTTTATAGAACAGATAAAAAAATAGAGAAAAAAGATTATCATCCTAAAATCATTAATTTATTGGAGAGAATTATTCAAGAATCAAAAAGATCAAACTTTAAAGATATTAAAGAGATAGCAAAAAAAAAATTAGAATTTTGTAAAGACATTGAAAATATTGGAAATTTACATCTAATTAAAAATAAACTAAGATTTATAATAAATAAAGCAAAATATTTAGCTGAAAA
>CAZBEU010000274.1:0-3107 GCA_964491005.1 uncultured archaeon
ATAAATTAAAAATTATCAAATTTCACTAAATGTCCAATCTCTCATTTCTTTTAAATAAATCTATTTTAATATTTTAATAAGGAAATTCTAATTATAACGTTGAATTTCTTATTGCATGAACCCTCTGTGAACGAGGAATCATTCCCAGAACAATGGAATGGTTTTCTACGATAAACAGGCCAATTCGTAATAGAAGCGATTGTGTACTCGTAGGAACCCACGACCTTCAGGTCGTGTGTAGTTCACTTGGCGATCTTAATTCATTAGAACGGGTAAAAATTTTAATATAATGAAATAAATCATATTTCTATAATTTTTTACTCTAAGCGGAAAAAAAAACCCTTGTTCTATGTAAAAGATCCTTTAAGGATGATTAAATCCTTTCATCCTTTTTTTAATAAAAGAAAAGCTATAAATGGAAATTTTGACTTTTTCTATGATAGAAGTTTGCTTTTAGTACTACAAAACAATATACATATAAAAGAAAATATCTATTTTCTTATAGTAGAAAAATGCTCAGACAAATTTTTGTAATAAAAAAAAATGAAATAATTTATAGAAGAAGTTTTGGAAATGCTTTAACAGATTCTGAAGTGGAAGATCTAAGCTTTAAGATATGGAATATCGCTAAAAAGAAGCTTGAAAAAACAACAAATCATTCAGATTATTTCAAATATCGAATTGCTTATGAGGTAGACATAGAAAAAGAGATAATATTTATGTTTGTTACAGGTTTAGTGGATGATTATTTCAGAACAATTAAACCTCAATTAACAATATTTATAACTCAATTTCTCGAATCGGTTGAAATTACACCAAAAAAAAATAAGCTTTCTGATTCTGAGATAGCTAAATTAAATTCTATAGCTGATCCAATGCATAGGAATTTAAAACCCAAAATTGCTGTTGTTGGTTTTTCTGGAGTTGGAAAGACGACAATAAAACAATTAATTAAATTAGATGAAATTCCTTTACAACATGTACCTACAATAACAGGGGACATTGCTACAATTAAAATTGGAGATCTTTTTTTTCATCTTTTTGATTTTGCTGGACAAGAAGAATTCAGATATCTATGGAAGACATTTATTAAAGGAAGTGATTCTGTTTTGATCGTAACTGATTCGACTCAAGATAATGTTTATGAAAGTAAATTCTTCTTAGAATTAATTGAAAACGAGGTCCCACATACTAGAGCTGCAGTAATAGGAAATAAGCAAGATTTAAGAGGTGCAATGGATATAAAGGAAATTGAAAAGATCTTAGGGATTAAAACCTATTCTATGATTGCTAATAGAATTGAAAACCATGATAAAATGATAGATATAATTGCAGAAATTTTAGATTTAAGTTATGAATCTACCCCACTTATTGATTCTTTAGTTGAGCAAAGTCATTATTTGGATAGTACTATTCAATTAAAAAAGGAGATGGAAAGAGCAACAAATTCAAATGATAATTATGCAGAAGTAAATGAGGAGGCAAATAATCATGTTGATGAATATTATCAAGGTAAAAAACAGGGATTAAAAGATGAGATTAGTGATATGCTCTATAAAGAAAGATTACTTGCTTTATTGAAAGGCAGAAAATCAGTTAAAATTGATTTCATCCAAAGATTATTAAAATTAGAGCCTGATAAAATTATTACCTATATATTTGATTTTATAAGAAATGGTCTAATTGAGTGTGAATTTAATGAGGACAACACAGAATTATCTATAACTTTTTAATTGGTAAAAAAAATTCTATTAAATAATACTATTTATCAAAATTATATGTTATTTATCGTCGCTATTATCTAAATTTTAAAATTATTCTTTTGCAGAGATTTATATTTGAAATCTTTTGTGATCCTAATATTAAATACAAAGATCATTAAATATCCTTATTTCCAAAATGCTTAGGCAAATTATAATTTTAAAAAAAAATGATTTTTTATACAAAAGATATTTTAGTAATGCTTTATCAGATTCAGAAATAGAAGATCTTAGTTATAAAATATGGCAGATACTTAAAAAGAGGATTGAAAAAAAGACAGATCATTTTGATTATTTTAAGTTCAGAGTATCGTATGATGTAGATAGAGAAAAAGAATTAATTTTTATATTTATTACAGGTTTAGTGGATGATTATTTTAGTACTATTAAACCAGAACTAGCTCTTTTCAAACAAGAAGTATTTGATAAGGTTAATTTTAACCAAATATATAATAAATTAACACAGGACCAAACTGATACTATAAATTCAATTGCAGATCCTCTCCATAGAAAATTAAAACCAAAGATATCTATTATTGGTTTCTCAGGTGTAGGAAAAACAACCACAAAACAACTAATAAAACTGGATAAAATCCCTACTTATCATATCCCAACTATTACTGGAGATATCGCAACAATCAAGATTGGAGATTTATATTTTAATCTTTTTGATTTTGCAGGCCAGGAACAATTTCGTTATTTATGGAAAAGTTTTATAAAGGGTAGCGATGGTGTTTTAGTTATCACAGATTCAACTCCAAAGAATATAGAAAAAAGCAAATTTTTTATTGATTTAATAGAAAAGGAAGTTCCATATGCAAGATCAGCAGTTATAGGAAATAAGCAGGATTTAAAAGGAGCCATGGATGTAAAAGATATTGAAAAGGAATTAGGTTTGATAACCTATCCAATGGTTGCTAATCGTAATGAAAATCGTGATAGAATGATCAGAATTTTAGCAGAAGTTTTAGAATTAAGTTATGAATCTACACCATTAATAGGATCGTTAATGGAGAAAAGTCCCTTACTCAAACAATCAATTAAAATCAATGAGGCTGAGATAGAAGAAAAGTCATTAATCAACACTGTAATTAAAAATGAAAGTGTTAAAAATGGGGATAATTTAATGAAAAAAGAATCCTCATATATAGACCAAAAAGAAATTTCCTCAGATAAATTCGATATTCATTATTCCAAAAAAAAGCAAGGATTAATTGAAGAAATTGAGAAAGTTAATTTTGAAGATAGAATATTAGGAATAATTAAAGTAAAGAAGAATGTCAAAATTGATTATATTCAACGATTTTTAAAAATTGAGCCAGATAAAATTATAGGAATTATATTTGA
>CAZBEU010000275.1:0-5832 GCA_964491005.1 uncultured archaeon
TTAAACGCATTCATCCATGCCCTACAGGACATGGCTTTCTACGTCAAAAACGGTAAAATAGAGAATAATTCCTATTATAAAAATAATTATTGAAAAAAATAGTAGCTTTTTTAGTTTTTTCAAATGGGAAATGGATAATTCTTTTTCTATTTTCATTTAAGACGCTAATTTAATAATATAAAATGATAATTAATTATTTTTAAAATTATTTTTTAAAATTTGCTTCCTCTTAGAAAATTACCTTAAAATTACATGAATGTGTTTTTTTAAAATATAAAATTGAGAAAATAATGATCTAAATATGAGAAATCATCCATAATTTAAAAGACAAGAAGGATCTGGTGCTGAATGTGTATTAAATGCAAGATATGCTTTTGCTCGACATCCTCCACATACTATCTTATACATACATTTTCCACATTTCTTATCAAATTTCAATTTTCTATAAGTATTTAAAACAGAAGATTTATCCCATATATCCTTAATATGATTTTTTTTAAGATTTCCTAAATAGATGGGATTAAATGGACATGGATTTACGTTCAATGATGGATCAATATGAATTACATAAAATCCCGGTTCACATCCTGTTATAAAGGGTCCAAATGGAGATTGATCATCATGAATTCCTGTGGAAAGCCTCTTTGAAAAATTAAAGAATTTTAACGCATTTTTAGGAAATAATCCTTTAAAAAAGGGCATAAGTTGTAAATTTGGAAGATTTTGAGATACAATTCTCGCGAAATGAGGGTTTTTATATGATAAAGAGAAGGGGTAATCCGATTCAATTAATCTTTCCAATGATCTGCATAATTTTAATCCTAAGCGTTCAATTTCTAATGGACTCAATGCAATATTTGCATGTTCAGAGGCTTTTCCAGAAGGAATAAAATCAAGGATTTCAAATTTAGGAACTTTCAAAGATTTTGCTAATTTTATCAAGTCTTCAAGTTGATTTAAATTCAGTTTGGTAATTACAACGTCCATACTGACATATAGTCCAACTTCAAGACAATTTTTAATCCCTCTTATTGCTTTTTTAAAAACTCCTTTTCCTCTTATTTGATCATGTACTTCTTCTAATCCATCGATACTTATTTGAACATATTTAACACCTGCTTTTTTTATTTTAAAAGCAACTTCTTTAGTAATCAATGTTCCGTTGGAAGCAAGAGCGATATGCATTCCTTTATCAGATGCATATTTAATTATCTTAAAAATATCTTTTTTTAGTAATGCTTCTCCTCCTGAAAATCCTAAGGAAAAGTTTTTTGCTTCATATAATTGATCAATTACTTTGCAAGCATCAAAATAACTTATTTCATCCTTTATTTGATTTTGATGAACAAAACAATGTTTACATCTCAAATTACATTTATCAGTAATAGACCATAACGTAACTATTGGTCCCCCAGGAATTTGCGGAATTGTTAATCCATATCTTCCAAGACCTTCCATATAATTTAAAATCAATCTTTTTAAAGGTTTATTCTCTCTGATTATATTTTTAAAAGAGTCGCTTGGCATACCAAGACCTTTAGAAATTAATTGAAAAATAAATGATACAAGGGGATATTTAAACTTTGCAGCAAATCTGCATTTCTTACATTCTATTTTTTTTGAAGTATAATAATCAATAATTGTTTCAGCATAACTACGCTTACAGTAAGAACAATTTTTATTAAATTTGTGAAGAATTATAGAAAGCGGTAATTTATTTAAGAGATTCCACAACTTTAATTGAAATACCAATTTAGATGTATTAGTCTTTTTTATTTTAGATTTTGGTAATATTAATTCTCTTCCTATATCGTTTATTTTTGATGTCTGGTACTCTAAATATGTATTATCCATTGTTATTTTTAGGTTCTTTTTCTCTTTATAATAATCTCATTTAGAAGAATATAAAATATTTAATTAGTCCAATAATTGTAAAAAAAAAAATTATTCAATGATTCTTAATTTTAATGTTATTATTATAATAAGTTGATTATGGTATGAATACTATGAGTGAAAAAAAATGGACTTCTAATGATATTCCTAACCAATCAGAAAAAACTATTATAGTTACAGGAGCAAATAGTGGGATAGGTTATGAGGTAAGTAGAATCTTAGCTTTGAAAGGAGCTCATATTATAATGGCATGTAGAAATCTCAAGAAAGCTAATGAGGCTTATAATCAAATTTTATTAGAAAATAATAATGTTTCTATTGAAGTAATGCAATTGGATCTTTCAAATTTAGATTCTATTAAGAAATTTACTGAAGATTTTTCAAAAAAAAATCAATCTTTACATATTTTATGCAATAATGCAGGTGTAATGATGCCTCCTTATCAAAAAACTGTTGATGGGTTTGAATTACAATTTGGTACAAATCATTTAGGTCATTTTGCACTAACTGGATTATTATTAGATACCTTGATGAAAACAGAAAATTCTCGTATTGTTACACAGAGTAGTTTTGTCCATTCTATGGGTAAAATTAATTTTAATGATCTAAATTGGGAGACAAAATATAAAAAAAGAAAATCATATGCTCAAAGTAAATTGGCAAATTTGTTATTTGCATATGAACTTCAAAGACGTTTAAGTGCGAAAAATAGTGATGTATTAAGTATAGCGTGTCATCCTGGATGGTCAAGAACAAATCTCCAACGATATACTGCTTTATTTAGATCTTTAAAATTTCTCTCTCAAAAACCAGAAATTGGTGCTTTACCTATGCTTTATGCTGCTACTTCTATTGACGCTGAAGGTGGAGCTTACTATGGTCCTGATGGAACATTTGGTTGGAAAGGATATCCTAAAAAAGTTAAATCAAGTGAAAAGTCATATAACGAAGAAGATGCTAAAAAATTATGGGAGATTTCTGAAAAACTAACAGGAATTACTTATAATCTTTAAATCGTAAAGGAGGATTATTTAAAATTCAAAAAAATTATAATTCATAACTAAAAGTCTTTTTTTAATCGATATATTAATATTTTTTTTATTACATTTATGAATTATTTTAAATTTTATAATTCTTTTATTGATTTTACCAAGTAAATATATTACTGAAATAAAATGGATATAAAATTTAAATTTGGAATTCTTGCGCTACTAATTATCATATTTCAATCAATAATTAAATTAACTGCTATTGTAGTGACTAATAGTTTAAGTGCATTATCAGAAGCAGTAGATACAATTGTTGATATTGCGTTTGTATCACTCACTTTATACAGTATTTATCAAAGTCAAAAACCACCTGATTATGAACATATGTATGGACATCAAAAAATTGATTCAGTAGGTGGTCTTATTCAAGGGATTATTCTTATTATGCTCTATATCTATCTTGTGTTTAATGTTATCCAAGCATTATTACATAATTCTTTTCAGGTTAACAATCCTGAAACGGGATTTCAATTACTTCTTATATCTTTTATTGTTAATATTGTTTTTTCCAGAATCCTTATTTGGCAAGGTAGAAAGAATCGAAGTATATCCTTAGAAGTTCAAGGATTAAATTTATTTCAAGATTCTCTTAGAGCAATCATCATTCTTTTAAATTTCTTTTTAGCGACCTTTTTTAGCATTTCTTATCTTGATCCCTATTTTAGTATTATTATCTCTATTTGGGTTATTTATGGTGCTATAACATTATCTCTCAAAGGAATTAAACGTTTAATTGATATAAATCCCGTAAATGCAATTATTTTGGAGGAAATAAGAAGAAACATTTTTTTATTAGAAAATGTTAATGGAGTTCAAGATATAAGAATAAGATCCAGTGGAGAGCAGCTATTTTTTGAAATATTCCTCTCAGTTGAGGATCATATATCGATTGCGAATGCTAGAAAAATCACTAATTCAATAAGGTTGATGAATAAAAAATATTTTCCAAATTATCAAGTAGAAACAATAGTTGAGATGAATCCACTTGGAGGAGAAGCTATTATTGGAGAAAAAATCCATAATCTTATCAATTCTATAATGATTGAATTTCCCGATATTATAGATATACAAGATCTTAATATCTTTAGTTTTGAAGAAAAGTATTTTATATCAATGGTTATTATATTTGAAAATAATCTAACTTTGAGTTATGCTCATGATATTTGCACTAAATTTGAAAAAGAATTAATAAATCAAGAACCTTCGATTTATAGAATAATAACTCATATGGAATCGGGGAAAAAAAAAGAAAAGATATCAAATAAACTAATATACGTTAATCTTAATGACAATGAAAAAAATAAAGTAAAATTATCAATAGAAAATATTCTCTCAAAAAATGAATTTATAAAAGGTTATCATGGATTTGAACTATGGGATATTTTAGATTTTTATATTCTTGAGCTTCACGTATTTTTAGATGGAAATTTAAATATTGAAGTTGTTCATCAGTATATTTCACAATTAGAAAAAGATCTTAGAAAAGAATTAAAAATTGAGAATTTACAAGAGATAATCATACACTCTGAACCATTATTAGGGAGATCTGATGGCATAATCTTTGATAGAAATTTAAAATAGTATTGTAATGAAAATATCCCAAATATTTCATTGTAAAAAAGAATAGAATTAGAAAATTTAGAACTAAAATTCAAAATTATATTTTTCAAGTCCAAGTTCTTTTTGAATAAATTTAATGTCATTTTGAATACTTTTATTTATAGGAATTCCCTTCTTTAATCTTTTTAATTCAGATATATATTCTTTTTCACCAGCAGTAAATATTTGATTTTTGCCAGGAGCCTTTTTTGATTTTCTTAATGCTCTCATGATTCTCCCAGTATTATTTTTAAATTGGTTGAGTGGGATAAAATTCTCTATATTCATTGCTAAAAAGAAATGACCTACTTTTAAATATGTTTTTCCATTCTCTTCTATTCCTGCTGTTTCTTTCAAACTTACTCCTTGCTGTAAAGAAGAAGATAATATTTCCATAAGGGTTGAAAGCCCATATCCTTTATATCCTGAAGCTTTACCTCCTTCTCCCCCAATTGGCATTAAAGCAGCTTGATAATTTTTAAATTCATCCATAATTTTACACGGATCTCTCTCAGAATTACCATTATGATCTAATACAACACCTTCTGGAAGAAAACGATTTTCTCTATTATAGAGCTCAACTTTACCCTTTTGAATTATCGAAGTAGCACAATCTATTAAAAAAGGAAAATTTTCATCGGTGGGGGCTCCTGCTGCTAAAGGATTAGTGCCAAGCATAGGTTCAATTCCAAATGTTGGAGGTACTGCAGGTGTTGCATTTGTAGTTACAATTCCTAGCATTCCTTCTTTTATTGCCATTAAAGAATAATATCCTGCAATTCCAAAATGGGTGGAATTTCTGACAGCAACAGCTCCAATCCCATATTTTCTTGCTTTTTTTATAGCTATCTTCATAGCCTTATAAGCAGTAACATGACCCATACTGCAATTTCCATCTAAAACAGCAGTTGTAGGTGATTCTGTAATGATATCGATTTTCGTTATTGGATTATAAATACCTTTAAGAATTCTGTCATAATACGTTTTTAATCTCTGGATACCATGAGATTCGATTCCTCTTAAATCTGATGAAATTATAACATCTGCAATAATCTTTGAGTCTTTATGTGATACATTAAGCTTTACAAAGACGTCTTCTATAAAATTGCGAAGTAAATCTACATCTACATATTCTCTGCTATCTTTATTTATGGTATTGTTACTTTTTTTTGTTTCAATAGTTTGCATAAAATAATCCTCATACTTTCAATGCAATATTCCAATGATAATCTATTAACATATTTAATAGAATTCCAACTTTCAATAAGGTTAAAGATATTTTTATTTAATT
>CAZBEU010000276.1:0-2041 GCA_964491005.1 uncultured archaeon
AAAATCAGTATGTGTCTCTAAGAAATGATTATTTTTTTTTAAATTTTGCAATAAAGAATCCTTCAGATCTATGATTTGCGGGATATAATCTTCCAGTTCCATTGATTCTCATATTATCGATTGTATAGCTTGGTGAAATCCATTTAGGTAAATCTAAAGGGTCTAAATATTCTAAAAACTTCTTAATTTGTAATTCCCCTTCCTCAGCATAAAGACTACATGTCGAATAAACAAATATACCTCCTGGTTTTAATATTTCTAGAGCACTTTTAATAAGTTTTTCTTGAAGAGTTATATTTTGTCTAAGAAATCCTATATTTTGACGGCATTTTAATTCTGGATTTGCTTTAAAAGTACCGCTACCCGAACAAGGAGCATCTAATAATATTTTATCGAATCGAATATTATCCCGGAAAGGAGGATCAATACTATCTGAATTTATTATATTAAATTTTTTTTTATCAAAATTACTAATTATTTTTTTAAATTCAATTGTTCTATTACTATCAAATTCCGTAGCTATTAAGTTGTATTTATTATTTAGTCTTTCTGTTATTAAGCTAGTTTTCATTCCCGAACCAGCACACATATCAAATATAAAATCATTAATACTCGGATTTAATATTTCAATAACAGCAAAAGATGCTTTATTTTGAAAAAAAAGATATCCATTTTTAAAATATTCAGACTCTATTATTTTTTTGCGATTATTTACATGATAAAGACAATTAATATCTTTATCTTTTAATATTTCAATTCCTTTATTTTTTAAATCATTGATGATATTTTGATGAGTGTATTTTTGTTCTTTTTTTATTTTATTAAAATTAAACCAAATAGAATATTTTTGATTTTTAGTATCATTCATAAAGTTAATATTTTTTTTGATAAATTCTATATCCATATATGTTGATAGTGTCTTTATAAAAAAAGAAGGAACTCCATATTTAATACTTAAAATTTCATTATTATCTTTTTTATCCTTTAAGGCTTTAAGTAATGAAAATGTTTTCAAGGCTTTTATGAAATCTGTTATTTTTTCTTTCTCTTTTATTTCTTTATTTTTTAAAAAAAAATCTAACTCTTTAAGAATAATGTGTATTGGAGTATGTTCCCAAATAATTCTGTATGAAATATAAAAATAAATAGGTACTATTTCTTCTTTTATTTTTGGAACTTTTTCTATAAATCTTAAATTTTTTTTTACTATAAAATTAATTGTATTCCAATATCTAACAATTTCATAAAAGTAATGATAAATAATCTGATTTTTATGATACTCTTTTTTAAAAATTCCTTTTTCTCGTGTATAAAATTTATAGATTAACTTTAGAATAATTTTAATTGAATTTTGAGATTGATGTTCTGTCACGATTATTATGTTTTATTTAAGAAATTATCAAAAAAAAAATTAGAGGAAAAAAATGATTAAAATCAAATTTTTATTTTTTTACGTTTGTAAATACTTATTAAAATGATTGAGAATCCTATCATTGTTATTAAAAATGCAATTTGATATCCTGGAATCCCAGCAATGGGAGGAGCTTCCCTAATATTAATTGTAATAAATAATGAACTGTAATTATCGCTATAATCATATGCTCTAATTTCTAAAGGGTAAGAAACATCTAATGGTAAAAAACTATAATTAGTAAGTTTTCCATTCTCATTAATATCAAAATTCTCTAAATCACTAATCCAATAATTTCTAACTCCGCCTGAATCTAATGCTAATAAATGATATATGAAATCTTGTCCGTAATATGCTGTTACTTCACTTGATTGTGATAACCAAGTTGGCGGCATTGTATCATTAGTAAATCTAATGGAAAAATCATCTTCATAAGAAAGTTTTGCATAATTATTATAAAAATGAGTATCTATTCCTAAATTAAGTCCACATATATATCCATGGTTTGTATTATGTATAAGATCATAATTAAATAATATTTCTCCTGATTTGCTGATTTTTCTGTTATTATAGCAATACCTTCATTGTAAAACTTTACAGTTTCAGTTTCATGAGTTTTTTTATCTTTGG
>CAZBEU010000277.1:0-2215 GCA_964491005.1 uncultured archaeon
ATCGTAAATTGAGGTGCTGTTATTTCAAATACGTTATGAATAATTTCAAATTCTTCATCTTTATCTATTAAATTCTCTGCTTTGTATGAATAATAATCAGCCATTACTAAACCATCATTACTCAATAATAACGTAATATAAGATCCTATTCTTTTTGAAAACCTTTTCAGATTATGTTTTATTATATTTCTATTTGGACTTAGTTTCGAAATACCAGAAGAAAATGCTCTTAAAATGGTAGATATTTCAAAAATACTTGTAGTAAAGATATCAACTTCCTTTTTTTTTATTTGATTTTGTATTTTAGATTTTATAAATTTAATATTTTTTTTTATTTCAGATGAATCAATAATATCAAGATCCGCTTTTGATAGAATAAAGATTATTGGAGTATTTTGAACTAACTCATTTTTTAGGATATTATTGATATTATCTAAATATTCGAGACTTTCTTCAAATCTCTGTTTATTTTTAATATCAATAAAATAAAGGAGTAAATCAGATTCATAAAGATAAATATCAGATTTTGTTAGATATTTTTTTCTTAAACTAGATTGTCCTCCTAAATCCCAGAGAATAATAGAAGCCCCTAGGGCTTGTATTGATTGAACACTTGCGCTTCGAGTAGGTTTTAATCCCATAAGTTTAGAGAATTTTCGATCAACTGCTAGTAAAAATGAGGTTTTTCCTGAATCATCCAAACCTGCTAAAATAATTTTAATTTTCTTTTGTGTAGAAGCAGGAGGAGATGGCTTTTTTTCTATTTGAATAATGTTTTTAAGTAAATTTTTAAAATAAATAAGTGATTTTTCTTTTCTTATAAAACCATTTTTTAAGATCTTGTTAAATTCCATAAAAAAATCTTCAATAATTGTTTGAATTTGTTTATAATTATTATATAAGAAATTTCTTTTATTTTCTTCAACTAAAATGGAAAACGCCGTTTCAATTGGTTTAATTCTTGAATTTAAAACTAAATAGTAAAAAAATGTTAATGATGTTAAATTAAAATCTGGATATGGGATGATTGCAAAATATTTAAAATCTCTAATTTCATTCTTTTTTGGTGTTAATTCATCAGTTAAAAGTAAACTTAGATTTTTTATAGCAATTTGCATATAGTCTCGAAATGTAAAAAATAATCCTTTATCATCTCTTTTTAATGGTGTAGAACCTTTCTTTTCAGGTATTATCTCTGGATAAAAATATTTTGGTTGTGGTCCTATCTCATCATGAACACAATAAACAAATCCTTTTATTATTGATGATGAAAGAAGTTTTTTCATTTTTTTATAGATTGAAATATTTTTTAAATTAATAGCATTCTTTAATTTTATGTAAAAATATTAGTTAATAAGTTTAATTGGTAAAGATTATTTTAAAAAATTTTCAGATTCAATATACCTTTATGCTTTTTTGGATTATATAAATTGTTTAAAAAGATTACAATTAAATTAATAATAGCGTTAATATGTTAGAAAGACTAGCTAAATCTATAAGAAAAAATAAGAATATAATAAATAAAAAAGAAATAAATTCAGTTGTGCAGTTTGTCAATTCTAATAGTTTTAAAAATTTTCAAATATACTCGAGTTATGGAGAAGATAGCGCTGCTATTAACTATGATGATAAATTAATATTATTAACAACAGATAGAATTAATACATCATTTATTAAGAAATCTCCTTTTGGCGCAGGATTCAGTTCCATTTTAGTAAGCGTTGATGACATATATGCTTGTGGAGGATCTCCTATAGCAGCTAGCATAATTCTTTCATATAAGAATAAAGAAATAGGTAATCAAATTCTTAAAGGAATATGTGAAGGATCTAAGAAATTTAAAACTCCAATAATAAGAGGTCATACTAATTTAAATGAAAATTATTATGAGTTAAATTCTACCATTATTGGAGAAATTCATAAGGAATTTTATATTTCTGCTTGTAATGCTAAAATAGATGATAAGATTATTTTGGCAATGGATTTTGAAGGAAAAATAGGTCGCGCAAATAAATATTATTTTGATACAACAACATTTAAATCTTCTGAGGAAGTTTTAAAAAAAAGAGAGAGTATGATTAGAGTAGCTAAGGCGAAAATTGTATCTGCCTCTAAAGATGTATCAAATGGAGGACTTTTTGGTACAATATTACAAATGATAAAATATTCTGGACTTGGTGCAAATATAAATATAAACGAAATTATAATTCCTCCT
>CAZBEU010000278.1:0-2893 GCA_964491005.1 uncultured archaeon
TTTTATTTTCGACCCATATTATGAAAATAGCTGAAGAACTATGTGATAGGATTGGAATCATTAGTAATGGTAAAATGGTAGGAATAGGCACTATAGATGAATTACGCAAACAATCAAATAAATTAGGAGCAAGTTTAGAAGATGTGTTTTTAAGATTAACTGATCAAGATACCTCTGTAATGGAAATTATAAAAAAATTACGAGAATCTTTTAATAATAAATAACAGAGGCAAACCTATATGAAAAACAAATTTATAGAATATTATTCGATGGCGAAATTTATCTCTCACGAGGTATTTTATGAAGCACAAATGAAACAAGCAGGTTCAAGACAAGCTAGTTTTTTGGAAAAATGTGAGAAAAATAAGAAATATGTAGGCAATATGGTATTGCTCCTAAAAATAATTAGTTCTTTTATGATAGTATTATTACCTTTAATATATCTTATAAGTGGTCCTAATGTTTTAGATTTATTAGTTCCCAATAGTAATATGGAAATAACAGTAATAACTTATGGAATAATTTTTTCTATATTAATGACATCATATTTATCATATCTAGTTTTATTTGGATTATATACAATGGGAGCATATATGTCGGGTGAATCTTTCTTATGGTTAAGAACATTGCCAATATCAAAACCAAAATTGAGAAAATATGCTTTTATGACTTTATTTAGAAGTATAGATCTCCAATTAATTTCATTATGCTTAGCTATACCAATAATGATGTTTATATTTACGCATAATTTAGTATTAACATTCTTAAGTTTCTTAATTTCAATTCCAAATGCCATTTTTTGTTTATGTTTTTTAATTTTCATTGGAGAAAGAGTAAGCAGAGTAATATTCAATCCAGAAACCACTTCAAAAAAATCTACAAGAATGAAGATTTTAGTATTTGGTGCGATTATTGGTCTTTCTATTGGAATGAATCTTACATTACAATTAGTATTTTTTACATTAGAAGATACTCTTGCTTATTTTTTGGTATCTCCACATACAAATATTTGGAACCTTATATTGAGTTTAATTCCATATCCTTTTGCGCCAATTTATTTCATATCATTATTTATATCTCCAACAAATATATCATTATCATTATGGGTGACTTCTACAATAGGATTTCTATTATTTTTAGGAATAACATATTTTATGAGCAGAAAAGCATTAAAATCATTATCAGCTGTTATTGGAGGTCGAAAAGAAAAAAGACATAAAAGAAAAATTCAAGATCTAAAGATCGAAGAAATAAAGGTTGAGGTAGCAAAATATGGTCCAATAAAAGCATATATTAAAAAAGATTTGACAACAGCTGCAAGAGATCCTCAATCAGCTATGTTATTAATCATGCCAATGATCATGACCATTATTATGGTTATTTCATTCTCTTCAGCATTAACAGAAGTATCAGATCTTAATATACAACTATTATTATTTTTAATGATTTATTTACTCATGGTTAGTACTATAAATCCAATTACACTTGTTATGGGACTTATGAATATGGAAGAATCTGGATTTGCAATTACTTCCTCCTTACCAATTCTTCCAAGAGATCAAGCAAAAGCAAAACTGATATTGATGATTGTAATACAATCAATCTCATTTATTGTATCTACTATATTCGCTTCAATAATCATACAAAGCTTTTGGGTTGTAATAGTAGGATTATGTGCATTGCCTATATCTTTAGGATTTCTTTTTATCGCATTTATGATGAAAATAATGCTTTTTGGTAAAATGAAATATAAATATTTTACAGAAGAAATCTATAAAGAAAAGAAAATCAGAAAATGGATTCTAATAATACTTACGAATTTAGGACTTGTATTCTTGAATTTTACGTTAATAATGGTTTTAGCTTTAATTTATTTGGAAGTTTGGTTTCTAGCATCTGCTGTATTACTAATTGGTGGAATAATTTTATGTGTGTTATTTGTTGCATTCGATAAGATGTTTCCTTCTCTTGAAAGATATAAATCATATATAACAGGAGGAGCATTAAGAAAAAATCCTATTTTTGGAGCTATTGCTGTTTTGCTTTTATATTGGTGTTTACCCTTTATTATATCGCAATTAATCTATTTAACGGTATCATTATTTGTAAATCCAGCAACAGATCTAATAGGGTTTTTAAATATAATGAGAATAGTTGGTCCAATTACAGAATTTAGCGTTTTAGCATTAATCTTCATTGTAATAGCTCCTAAATGGCTCTCACTTCCATATGGATCGAAAAAATTAAGCCAATACTTAAAGGATATCAAAATTACTAACAAGCAAAACTATATAAAAAATATTTTAATTGGAATCATATCTGTTTTAATCATGATATTCTCATTATATATGGGAAGTCTGATATTTGGCAACTATACGTTTGATTTTGATAGGATTTTCCATATTTTAGATATGGTCTATCTTGGTGGACTTGGAGTATTTATTTTTCTATATATGTTAATTCCAGCTATTTGGGAAGAGATAGCATTCCGAGGGATAAATACATCAATATTTAAAGAAAAATATAATATTTTTAATACTATTATAATCTGTGGACTTCTATTTGGATTATCTCATCTAATCAATTTTCTAACACATCTTGGTGAATCTCCTATGTCAACAGTTGAACAAATAATATATGCTTCATTTATGGGGATTACCCTATCTTATACTTATCTTAAGACGAGAAGCTTGATCCCTTGTATTATTATTCACTATTGTTTCAATGTTTTTGGTACTCTATTTATACCAATAATTTTTGATAGTTCCCTTTTAGAAGGAGCATATAGTATCATTTTTATTGGGATTATACCAATGATACTAATTATAATATTTGTATACACAACTCAAAATTTAACAATTCTAAAAAGAGAATAATTTTTTTTTTATTTTTT
>CAZBEU010000279.1:0-6799 GCA_964491005.1 uncultured archaeon
AATTAGAAAATTTTATCAATTTTAGATCCCACATTCTTTTCAGTATCTTTCGAAGGGGGAGATACAGGAGATTCTTATGTAAAAGTTAATTCATCAGAAGCTAGATTTCCAGGCTGGTGGAAGATTACAGCAACGTCTCCAAATTATATTGATATTGAAAACACGGAAGTGTCGAAAAATGGAGAATGGAATTTAGATGGCTTTCTCAAAGATGATATTGCTCAGATAAGAACTCAAATAAATTCTTCTGATGATATTCCTCCCGATTTAGGATCTACATTGGTGAATTTAACAATATATGATATAGAGGGTAATATTTGGTATGAAGAATCACAATCTCCAAATCCTACTGATGGAATAGTATTATTCTCAGAAATCGATTTTTCTACAATAAGCACAGCATTTGGAGGAATTTATAATTATACTATAATTTGGACAAATGGTACGGCATTAGGGGGTATTAAATCTTCTATAACGGTTATTCATGAGAGTTATTTAACACTTCTTGAACCTGATGATGCAAAAGAGGATTATAGTGCCAGTGGAAGTGTAGGAGATATTATTCCAGTTAGGGTATATGCACGAGATTTCGAAAATAATAATTCTCTTTCACATGGAATTATATTTTATAATTGGACAACAGGGCTCAAACTTATGAGTGAAAGAGTTTCTGGAATATATGATGTAATATTAAATACAGGTGAATTATTTGTAAATGGAATGTATCGAATCATAATTACACTAAATCTTACAGGATATGTATCAAGTAATATAACTCTCAAACTTGAATTAGGAGAAGAGACAACATTACAAAGGTTACAATCTGATTCTAAAATAGTTATTAACTCAAATACAACCATCGAATTTTTCTATGCTGGTTATGGGGATATTGGAATTAGTGGTGCAACAGTGTTAGTAAATATTTCAAATCCTTCGTGTTATTTTGTAAGTGATTTAAATAATGGAAATTATGAAATAGAAATAAATATGTCTTACTTTACATCAATTGGAACATATATCTTAGAGTTCACGTTTAGTGCCTTCGGTTATGAAGAACAATCTCACCTTTATCAATTTTCAATTATTAATGTACCAATTACTACTCCTTCAGGTCCAAACTTATTGCTCTTAGCAATTCTAGGTATTTCTCTTGCGATAATAGGAGCTTTATCAATAGTTAGTATAAGAAGCTATGTACTTTTACCAAGGAAAAGAAGGAAAGAGTCAGAAATTCTCGATAAAACTCAGAGATTCAAAGACCTTAGAAATATACAAGCTATAGTAATTATTGATAAACTTAGTGGAGTACCAATTTTATCGAAAAGTTATTCAATATTAGAAACTCATAAAAAAGAGTTATTCTCCGGATTTATTCAAGCAATTACGACAATAGGAGAACAAATAGCTGATAAAAAAACAGTGAAAGGTACTGATGAAAAGAAAACACAACCAACTAAACGAGATCGTATTTTAGAATTAGATTTTAAATATTTCTATTGTCTAATATGTGATATTGAGGATATTCGGGTAGTATTAATTCTTAAAGAAAAAGCTTCAAATAGGCTAAGAAATCAAGCTAGAATCCTAGCAGAAGCATTAACACTTCAAATTTCACAATATCTACAAGACTGGGATGGTTCAGTAAATAAATTTGAGGTGATAATACCTCCTATTTTAGAAGGATATATAGAAATGTATTATAAAGAAGTATTTAACTTAAATGATCCAAAATTTATTGGAAAAATAAGGAGAGAAGGACATCTCAATCAAATGGAAACAAGAGTTCTCAATGTTATTGACTCGATAGTAAAATTTAGAAATGATTTTTATTTAGAATATGTTCTTAATTCTATTCATGAATCAAATAAGGATAAGGTTATAATAGCATTAGAATCATTAATTCAAAAGCAGATAATCATTCCAAAGAAACTAGATGGAGAATTTACTAAATATTTTTAATTCTTTTTTTCCCTTTTATATATAATTTATTTAAAATATATAAATAATATTTATAATCTCTAATCTTTTTATATTCATCGAGATTTGATGAAGAGAAATTAAGGTGTTTTACAAGATTAAAATTAAAAATTATGCAAAGATAGAATTAGCATATTATCTATGTCTATCTTCAACGATAGTCATTCCTTTTTTATATTTTCCAATATATTGGTACCGAGCTAATTATTATTTACAAATTTTCATAGCAATAATTCAATGTATTTATACAAGTGCCTTTATTAATTTGCTAGTTGTTACTTTATTAAGAGCGTATAGAAATCTAAAACAAAATAGTGATGTATATGATAAAATAAAACCAAAAAGGAGAGGAAAAATTTCAAGTTTGTACCTTAAATATTTATTTGCAGATATTAATAATGATTTTATAGAAAATTTACAAATTCCAATTTTGTTTTTTATTTTTGCTCAATTTCCATTAATACAATCAATTCCTAATAATTTTAAAACATTATTATTGACAAATTTTTTGATTGGTTCAATTATGATTATATTTTATGTTGCTATATTATTATTAGATAATAAATATAAACAGAAAATGTAATTTTAAACTATGAAAATTAGTAAATAAAATATAAATAATAGATAAATAAGAAGAATTAATTATTTATCTTTCTTTTTATTTAATAAGTTCAATAAAAAACCTTAAAGTTAATCTTAATATAATTTTAAGGAGGATTAATAAAGAGTAAAGACGCTTAAAATTATGAATAGCAAATTTGTATGTGATACATCTGTAATTTTTAATGGTCAAATTTTAAGATTGATTGAGGATGGAGATTTAGGAGAAGTTCCGGAAATCTATATTCCAAATGTTGTAGTAGCAGAGATAGAATATAGATCAAATATTCAAAAAGAAATTGGATTTTTTGGTGTTAATGTTTTAAAAAATCTCAGAGAATATCATAAAAATAAAGAAATTATTCTACATGTTTCAGGAGAAAGACCAACAAGGGATGAAATTAAAATGGCTCCTGGTGGGGAATTAGATGCACTTATAAGAAGGGAAGCTATCAAGAATAATGCGATTTTGATAACAACTGACCGAATTCAAGGAAATATTGGAATATTTGAGGGTTTAGAAGTATTTTATGTAAGAGATCGAACCGAACCACGTCCTAAGGAGCCGTTATCCTTAAAATTATTAGAATTTTTTGATGAAAGTACAATGAGTGTTCATTTAAAAAGATATCTTCCACCTTATGCAAAAAAGGGATCGCCTGGTAGATGGCGTCTTGAAAAGATCTCCGATGACCCTATAAATAATCAATTAATAGAAGATATTGCTTTAGAAATCGTTGAATATGTTCGAGAAGATGAACATTCATTTATTGAAATTGATAAATTAGGAGCTTTAGTTCTTCAAATGCGAGATTTTAGAATAGTTATTACACGTCCTCCTTTTTCAAATGATATTGAAATTACAGCTGTAAGACCTTTAGTTAATTTGACATTGTCAGATTACTCTATTGATTTTAATCTAAGAGAGAATATAGAAAAGGCAGAAGGCATATTAGTATGTGGTGCTCCAGGAGCGGGAAAGTCAACATTTGCAGCTGCCTTAGCAAATCATTATCTGGAAAGAGAAAAAGTAGTTAAAACATTAGAGAGTGTAAGAGACCTACAAGTAAGACCTGAAATTACTCAATATACTAAATTAGAAGGAAATCTCGAAAATTCAGCGGATATTTTGTTGTTAGTGAGACCAGATTTTACAATTTATGATGAAGTTAGAACAACCAAAGATTTTGAGATATATACGGATTTTAGATTATCAGGTGTTGGAATGGTTGGTGTTGTTCATAGTTCTTCAGCAATAGATGCAATTCAGAGATTTATAGGAAGAGTAGAACTTGGAATGTTGCCCTCAATAATCGATACAATAATCTTTATTGAAGGAGGAGATATTCACACAGTATTAGGAGTTCAAATGACAGTAAAAGTTCCATCAGGATTTAAAGATAAAGATCTGGCTAGACCTGTTGTTGAAGTAAGAGATTTTAAAACAAATAAATTGGTATTTGAAATTTATTCCTTTGGACAAGATATTGTATTGAATCCTATTAATCCAATTAAATCAAAAAAAAAATTTAATGAATTCAAAGATATAAAAGAACAGGAATATAACATTCCAAGAGGAGAAAGAATTAATTTAGATATTCAAGTTAAAAATGATAAAATTTTCATTTCTGCACCTTTAATTTATGCATCCACAAATCTACAGATCTTTGCCGAGGGAAAACTTATATTTACAGGATCTCTAAGCAGAAATGCTGAAATAAAAGTATCCCTTACTAATATCGAATCAAAGAAATTCTTGAAAGCAATAAATCAAAATAAGAACATATATGGAATTCCAAAATAATTAGTAAATATTTTACTATTACTTATTTTTTGATTATTTTCATAGGATTATGCATATATGAATTTTAAGTCATTAAATTCATCTTATATGATTGTATTTGAAAAATGTAAATAATTTTTTCAATTTTTTTTAAAAAATCTAAAATTCACTACTTAAAAACATAAATCTAATACTATTCATGTTGGATTAAATTAAAAAAAAAATTAAAAAGGAAATCTTCCAGGACCAAATATTCCCCCCCGTATCCTTCTTCCAAGCATAGCTCCTGCCATCATTCCATGTCCATGATGATTATCATGGAGAACATTATCAATAGATAGAACAAATCCAACAAGAATACGTCTATCAGTTTCGTTATCAAGAACTTTTAAAGCATAAGTATCTTGAAAATCAAATATACCTCCAAGAAAGATATCTCTCCAGCGATCAGCTTTTTCTATTTCAGCTACTATTTTTCCACTTGAAATTTCTATAATTTTAAATGACCACCCTAGAAACTCTCCTTGTGCTTCATACCATCGATTTCCAAGTGGATCTTCTAACCAAAACTTAGGTCTAAAAAATGAGGTTATTTTCTTCTTAATTCGAGCAATTTTATTACCTTGAGCATCCATTAAATCTTGAGCACCACGAGCCGAAACTATTTTTGAATGAATTGATGCTGATACCGTACCATCCTGTTCTATTAATTCAATTTTTTTTCTAATATTGAAAAATATTCTATGCATTGTTCCAATAGTTTTTCCAGTTTCATCATAAATGTCACCACTTCCAAAGTCCCAATATTTCTCTTTTAAAACATAATATTTTCTCCTTAAATCAAATAATCCTAATTTAGAGGGATCAGATTGTAAAGCAGGTTGAGTTTGTACAGATTGAGTATATACAGGTTGATTAACTACTTCTTGAGCTGGAACTCTTTCTAATTTTCCACCACACATCTCACAAAATTTTTGATTTTGATCAGTTATTTCATTTCCACATTCGCTACAATACATAATTCTATCAATATATTTGGATAATTCATTATTTTTATTCTTATAATATTAAAAAGGAAAGAACTATTTTTAATTTTTATAGTCCAATTTTTGATATACTTATATAGTTATTTAAATGTGGGTTATTTTTGGCTTCTATTGAAATTTATTCAATTTTTCTAATAGAATTTTAAAATTATCAACCAAATCATAATATTCGATCATAGAAATTGGTTCATCTATTTCATTTAATTGATTTAAATAATGAGCATCACTACTAACGGCTACAGGTATCTCAAAAAGGATTAATTTATCAAAAAATAATTCCTTATACTTTGTAGAATAGAATTGCGGATAATGTGAGTTAAACTCATAGTAGATCTGATATTTGCGCATTATATTTAATAAAATACTCATATCAAAATATATAAAATTAGAAGGATCAAAATGAGCTAATCCAAAGAGAGGATTATTTTTTCCTAATTTTTTTTTTTTTTCCCATTCAAAAATAATTTTTTGAACAAATGCTAATGATTCAGGATTCTCTAAGTATTCAAATAATATTATATCATATTCTTTTGGATTTATTAATTTCATAATATAGTCAAAAGAACTTTCTAAATCGATTTCGATTCCTTTTAATATTTTAAGATTACTTTTAGCCTTTTTTAAATTCGTATTAAGAATTTCAATTTCATTTAGATAATCATTTATTATATCATAAGAATTTAGAGTCTTTATTATATTGGCTTTCCATGAATCTGAAAAATGATCTGTTAATGCAATGAAATTAAAATTCAATTGATTTGCTCTATTAACTATTTGCTCTACAGAATTCTTTCCATCTGAGAAATTACTATGAATATGTAGATTAATCTTTGGTAAATTCATTTTTATTAAGATTTATGGACATTATACCTTATTATTTAACTTTCTTATATTTTTTTCTATTTAGGTTTTTATAATTTTAGGAAATCAAATTTTTTTTAAGAAATCTATGATATAATTATAGATTCTTTAATTCTCTATTAAAATATATTTGAACAACAGCACTGAAGACTAAAATTATTCCGAATATTGATAACGCTGTGGTAAAAATAAATTCACTTCCAGTATTGTCTATATGAGTACCACCGATTCCAATATCCTCAATGATAATTATATCAGTATTTACTAATATAGCAAGAATAAATACAAAGATAGCACCTACTAATAACATTATACCCATAATCAAATTAATATAATAGATCAGCTTTGTATGCTTTTTTTCCAATTCAATAATACGTCCCTCTCCTATTGTTATTGCTACTTTTTCTTTATCAATTCTTTTTACAAACGAATATACTATTTCCCTTAAAGGTATTATGTCAAAAATAACTGTTATTAAGACAAATATTACTATAATAATTAGAATCCTAAGGAGGATAAGATCAAAGATTTC
>CAZBEU010000280.1:0-1702 GCA_964491005.1 uncultured archaeon
TACATATATTTAAAGATTATGGTTTTGTCTTGATTTTTAGAGATATAATACTGAAAAAAATTAACGACAAAATTGGATGACAATGAGAAAATCAATTTAATAATAGCTGACGAAAATTTTTCAAAAATTTAAATTCATAAAAATTTATAATTTAAATAGTAATTGTAATAATTTTATTTATAAATTCTAAGATATAATTTTATAACTTAATTTTATTTAGATTTTAGTCAAATATATTAATTCTGAGTTATAGAATTTTCAACCTATAAAATTATATCAAATTAAATAATAAATCGAGATTATTGCTATTTTTATGAAGAAAAAGACAGCTTTATATTAGATTAATCTTAAGAATATGCGAGAATTCTGATAAATTACAAATAACAATAGTTTTAGTAAAGGTTTAAAAACATAAATAATACTTTAAAAGGTAAGTGATCAAATAATGCTTGATTTTTAATAACAAATCCTAAATTTTCATACCATCTTCTTAATTTTATATCATCTGCTATAATACCTATTTCAATTCTTTTAATTTTAAATCTTTTGGCTTGTTCAACTGCATATTTTACTAAAGCTGTTCCATATCCTTTTTCTCTAAAAGATGGTAATACTGCTAGTCGTTCTATGTAGCCTATGTCGGAATTAACTTTTTCTAAAGCGCAACAACCTATTATTTTATGAGGATTAGCGATCTCCAATAGAAAATAATAAATACCTTTCTCAATAGCAGAAGAAATCCATTTTTCTTTACAATTTGATGGATGTTTTGGAGCATTTTCTAAAGTCAAATTAAACTGATTTGCAACATTTAAAAACGAAGTTCTTATTATATCCGTGATTATACTTGTATCCTTGATTGTTGCTTCTCTTATTTCAAAATTCATTTAACTCTTAAAAGTAATATCAAATAATTAATTTATCTTTTAGAATTCTTATTTGAGAAAAATTCTAGATAGAATAATCTCATTCTAATTATATCTAATATTATACCCTAATTGTTAAGAAAAAAATAATTAATTTAATACAATATGAATAAATTAAAATTATTTTGGGAAGCTTTAGCATTTGCTCTCGTTAATCATAAATCTCAAAATCGTAAAAGTGAAGAAGTACCATATATAATTCACCCTCTTAGAATCCTCTCTCTGTTAAGATCAGTAGGGTTTTCTGAAGTAGAAGATCAAGAACTAATGATAGCTGCTTTATTTCATGATTTAATAGAAGATACAAAAGTGGAAAAAAAAGATATTATTAATCAATTTGGAGAGAAAATCGCCTCTATTGTGGAAGAACTAAGTAAACCCAATGATATAACTAAAAAACAATATCTACAATCTTTTGAGAATGCATCAAAAGAAGCTAAAATTGTAAAAATGGCAGATAGAATAGATAATCTACTGGATATGAATATTCCTTATTGGTCAATCGAGAGAAAAAGAGAATATGCTGAAGATGCAAAAATTATCTTAGAGTATTGTAGTTCTGCAAATCATGAATTATCTTTATATCTTAATTCAATAATAGATGAAATATTAAATTCTTTAACTTAAATATTATTTAACTTTTATTTTCTTGATAATTGTGTACAAAACTTTTCTTCTCTGTGTAATTTAAATAATTCAATCTTAAATTATATTAAAATGAATATAGTTTTTTTAAAATTCTAAATTTTTAACAATAAACCTTCACAGTAAACATT
>CAZBEU010000281.1:0-2083 GCA_964491005.1 uncultured archaeon
GAGATGGTAAGGGTTGAAATACCGATATTTGTTGAAATTTCCAATATATTCACACAAATCTTTATTGATAGTGATAGAGATTCTTAAAAATATAAGAGGAAGGTAATTAAATGAGATTAGAAAAATGGACAGATATTCTACCAAGATATCAAACATTTCTTAGTCATATGAAACCTATTCTTAGAGAAACAAGAAGAATTATTGAAGATCTAGACCCTGATCTATTATATGATCCTGAAGTGTTAGATAAAATAAGAGAAGAAGAAGAAAAAAGAAATGTAAGAAAAGTTCGAGCTTTATCTGAATTCTCTGCAATGTATAGATCAAATGTTTATGAAATTATGAAGGATTTTATCACAAAATACAAAGATAGAATTTCTTTAATTGATATAAAAGATTATATAATTGAATTCCTTCAGGAATCTGTAGAAGCTTTAGCTATTTTAGGAAATATAACTAATCCTGATGAACGAAATTTAGAAAATACCTACTTGTATAAATTAACTAAATTTATTGAAAATATTTTATTTCCAAGGGGCACATCTTTAAAATTGATATATGAAAGATTACTTGAATATGCACCTCAATTCTATGAATCACAAAGACATATACTTATGTCACATACTCATTATAGAGATGAATTAGAAAACAAGGATTTTTTCATTATACCGGGGATGTCTCCCAAAGTATATCAAATCATAAATAATATTACATCGTTATTTAATTTGGATCCTAATTATGGTGATTTTCCCGAACGAGAAAATCATGAAATTCCTTTAATCTTAAAAAATGATGTTTTTTTGCCATATATTGATTCGATCGCTAGTGCTGAAGAAGATGCAATTGAAAAAATTGTTGAAAGAATAGGTCTTAGAGTAATAGATGGAATCTTCTTAGGTCCTGAAGAAAAATTAGTAGATATTCTCTTAGACAATAATTATTTTAGAATAAATAAACAATCCGATGGGATAAGCAGACTTATTCCTCAATTTAGTAATGAAACACTTATTCTTTATTATTTAGCATTTGCTTCAAAGAGTAGAGGCTTTCTAACAAAAGAAATAATTAATTGGATTGCAATGAATTTTGCTTTTTTAATATATATGGGTATATTGAAATGGAAATTATCCGATGAGAATATTTTTTACGGTATATTTAAAGATCTTCAGACAAATGAGAAAGTATTACCTTATTTAATGAAATTGATTTGTTTTCCAAATTATATAAGTTTGGATAAAATGCAAATAAGAGATTCTCCCCAATATAGAAAAGAGATTTTTAATTTTATAGGATCACAGATTGATAATATTCAAAATTTAATTGATGAAGTTGGAAATTATTGTCAAAATATTGAAAATGAAAATAACAATAAAGAATTATAGAAATAGGATGTGAATAAAATTACTTTTAAAGATGATGAAATAAAGGAAAGATTAGGTAAATATGGAGTGGTTTATTTACCACAAGATATAAAAGAAGAAATTGATGATATTAAAGGAAATAAAGAAATAAAAGAGCGATTAGAGGACTTTTTCAATGCTCTTATTAAATATGAAGAAATGGTGGAACAACTAAAAAAAACAAAATTATCACCTAATTTAACAGTATTATTATATGGTCCTCCTGGTACGGGAAAAACTTCCTTAACAAGAGCTTATTCTAAAAAATACAATATTCCTATGTGTATTGTTGAATCTGATCGATTGGTTTCACCACTTTTAGGTGATACTATTAAAAATTTAAGAAACGTTGTTGAATTATCAGCAGAAATAGCTAAAGAAAATGGTGCGTTTGTTTTGTTCTTTGATGAAATTGATGCTATTGGATCAGAAAGATCTAATGTTCATGAAGTAGGTGAAATCAAAAGAGCTGTTATTTCTTTTCTCCAAGTTATTGATAGAGTTAATTATGAAGGATTACCTCTGGCTATTATAGGTGCTACAAATCATCAGCACCAACTTGATTCTGCAATATGGCGTCGTTTTACTTTCCATTTAGAATTTAATTTCCCAGATTATGAAATGAGGAAAAGAATTATTGAATCCTTTTTAATTAAAATTGAAAAAGCAAATATAGGAGTAGA
>CAZBEU010000282.1:0-5519 GCA_964491005.1 uncultured archaeon
ATATAGATTCTTTTTTTTCAGACAAATGGAATTCAATAAAGAATTTTTTAAATTCAAAAAAAAAAAAAAAGAGATTTTCTACAAAATTAGTGTTTTTTGCTCCTAAAGAACTAAGCTCTAATTCAATAAAAAAAATAAACAAAATAAAACATATTCATGATAAAACTGAACCTTATAAATCAATAAATAAACATGAACCAGTTTGTTCTATTTTAACTAAAAGCAATAATTTTACAAAATCTTATCAAAAAGCAATGAAAATAGTAAAAAGAATCAATAATATAATTATTTTCTAGTTAAGTCTTTATCTAAAATAGTTTTAATCTCAGCTATATAAGCACCAAGCTTTTTCTCGTCTGATTCAGGTACTGCGACACATAATACTCTTGTTTCATCAAGTTCATGAACGATTATCGAACCATTTTCTCCTCCAATAATAGAATATTCTAGATCGCTATTTTCTAATATTACACCTGATAATTTATAAAAAGCGGCTAAAAGTGCTGAAAGCATAGGTTCTGCCATTGTTGATTGAACTTTAACAGGTAAACCATCTTTTGTTATAATAGCAGTAACTAAAGCATTTGGTATAGCTCTTTTTAATCCCACAAATACTTCTTCTTTTATAATCTCGGATGTTTCTACAATAGCAGAAATTTTCAAAGCAAATTCTTTTAATTTTGAGATATATTTATTTACTCCTTCTAATTCTGCTAATTCCCTATTTAAAAAAGCAATTAAAGTAACATTATTCGTGATAATTGAAAGAATAATTCTTAATTTTCCAGTAATTAAATCATATGAAATATCCTGATTCAGGGAACCTTTTAATAATTTAGAAGAGAGGAAAAGGATACTACTATTTGCTGCTGCTATTTCATGATCTTTCATTTTTATTTGCTTTTTAAAATTACTTGCAATAAATGTTCCTCCATGGGTTCCAATTGCTATTCCTAATAATGCATGATATTCTTCTAATTGTTTTTCAATCAGTCCTATAAGATCCTTACTT
Source organism: uncultured archaeon (assembly GCA_964491005.1). Taxonomy (GTDB): domain Archaea; phylum Asgardarchaeota; class Lokiarchaeia; order Sigyniarchaeales; family SOKP01; genus JAFGOA01. The sequence goes on from CAZBEU010000282.1 coordinate 1,013, forward strand.
ACTTTTTTTATTTTATCCTCTAAATTATCACTCATAAATACCTAATATAAAGAAATCTTTTTAACTGTATCGAAAATTCTATCTTCTTAATTCTAGCTTATGATTAGGTAAAGATCTTTTTTTTGAAATTTATCAACTGATATCATCCTTAAAACTATTATAATCATTCGAAAATATATCCATTTTTTATCACCCTTTATTCTTATAGAAATTGTTCTGGATTTTTTTATAAATCAACACTCTCTTTATATTAACCTAGACCTGTATGAATGAGGAATATGTTTCAAACTTCGTACGAACAACAGGATAGTAGAAAATTATCTTATTTTATACTATTTGCAATAATTTTGATAACCTAAAATGATTAAAATATAAAATCAATATAAATTAAATTATTTTTAATAATCGATATAAAAAAAAAAGGTTTTTAAATTGTTAGTAATACAATTTTATTAATTTTTAAATTCAAAATGTTATAAAATTTATCTTATTAAATATTAAATTTTGAGTTATCAATACAAGTTTATAACTTAGAGAATGATAATATGGAAGAACTAAAAAAACAATTACTCATAAAAGAAAAGTTGATAAATACTCTCCAAGAATCATTAAAAATAAAGGATGAGCAAATAAATACAGTTAAAGAATCATTAAGACTAAAAGATGAACAAATAAATAACTTAGAAAGTTCTTTAAATCTAAAAGATCAAAAAATAGATACTATGCAAAAATCGTTGGAAATTAAAGAACAACAAATGACGGTAATAGAAAACTCTCTGATTGATAAGAGTATTTTGCAAGAGAAAGAAAAAAAAATAAAAGAATTAGAGAAAAATATTGATCTGTTAAATGAAGAATTAAATAAATCAGATGATGAATTTGAAAAACTTGAAGCTGAAATTGAGAAGATTAAAAACTCATCTTTAAAATCGTTAGAAAATAAAATAATAGATTTTACATATGTAAATATTTCGAGTGAAGATATCCTTAGTAAAATGAAAGAAATCTTAACAGATTCTGTTCATAATGTTATGATAGTAACACCAACAATTTTAGATTTACAGGAGCTACAATTATATGAAATACGATCATCTGTTAGTTTAAAAATATCAACTCTAATTAATCCCGGAATTGATGAACATGCTCAATTATTGGAAGAATTTGAAAGTCTAGACAATATTTCAATAAGATTATACGAAGGCCAAGATCGTTTTCTTGTATTAAAAGATGGAGAGGAATTATTATTTGGGGTCCAAGGGGATAAAATTAATAATTTCTTAGTATTTCATACAAAAGATGCAAAACATATTTCACTTTTTAACGCTCTTGTAATGGAAACATGGTTGAGAAGTAAGAAAATCTGATAACCATTCATATTAAAAAAGTATTAAATGTTATTTAATTATTGGATTTCATATGAGAATTTTTATAACCGGGGGAACAGGATTTATTGGTTCTTATGTTGTACAAGAACTCTATAATCATAATCATGAAATAACAATACTCGCAAGAAATCCCAATAAAGTACCTAATCTCAAAGCATTAAAAGGAGTACAAATAATAAAAGGAGATCTCTCTGAAAAAAAGATTATTTATGAAAATCTAATAGATAAAGATATTTGTATACATATAGCTCTTGGTTGGGGGGATGATGCAATTACTATAGCCGAAAATGATACTATTTCCTCAATATATATTTTTGAGACTTCTGCTAAGTTAGGTATAAAAAAGATGATTTATACATCTTCAACAGCAGCAATAGGAAGGTATGATATAGACATCAATTCTAGTACAAAATGTCTACCAAATGATTTTTATGGAGCTACAAAAGCTTCAAGTGAAAATTATTTACATGCAATTTCATTTCAATATCCTATGTTATGCAATATTATAAGACCAGGATATACATTTGGAAATCCAGTTGTTAAGGGAGCGGATATGGAACCAGATGACAGATTTAGAAACATTATTAAAAGTGTTAAAAACAATGAAGATATAACACTTATTAAATATGATGGAACTCAATTTATTTGGGCAGGTGACCTTGCAAAAATTTACTTTAAATTGATAGAGTCTAATTTTAACAGAAAATACTATTTTGGATTAGGATATAAATATATAACTTGGGAAGCAATAGTAAAAGAAGCAATTATGCAAGCTAAATCATCAAGCAAGATCAATTTTATAGATAAAAATTATAATTCAATACCAAAATTATTTGATGTTTCTCCTTTAAAAAAGGATTTTGGATTGGAATTCGATTCTTGGAAAAAAATTAGGGATCATATAAAATTTTTACTAGATAATTCTTAATATTTCTAAAAAAAAGGGCACTTATCTTTAATACATTTATCATTTTTACTAGAAAAACTGCATTTTTTATGTTTAAAGGGTAAATCTATTTCAAATTTCTCTTTTAGAAAATTAATTGCTTCATAAATTGATATTTTTACTGATCTTTTACAACAATGTTCAAAATTATCTGCTATTTTTGCCAATGAACAAGAAGTTATTTCATTTGCTAAACTTCGAGGTATAGCTTTTGAAGGCGTAGCTTCTGTAAAGACACTTATAGCCACTCCAGAACCCATAGCAGCTCCACAAGATCCATAAAATCCACACCAGCCTCCGGGGATTTTAGAACTACGGTTTATAGCTTCTTTAATATCATCATATGTAATCTCTTTACCATTTGGTTTTTTTATTCCATTATTTTTTAAAAAGGTAAGGAGAATAGCAGAAGTTAAAATATGATGTTCAGGGCCATACATCTTGAATTTAGGATGGTTCATAACTATTTCAACCATTTTAAATGGATTTTTTAAACTCGTTAATTCACAAAAATCTTCTATTATTTTTTGTGGTTCTTTAGAGTGACATTCATTACAAATATAATGTCCATTAGGACAGTATATATTTGTATTGAATTCATTTCTGCATAAATTACATAAAATATTTTTATATTCATTTTGATTAGTAGAATAGAATAAGTCTAATCCACAAATCTCACATTTATCTTTTTTTGACATAGACATCACTAAATATATTAATTAATTTATATCTACAAAGAAACGCTTTCCTTTTTCATAATGAGCTAATTGAGAAAAACCAATTTTTTTAAGAGTTTTTAAAATTTCTTTAAATTTAAAAGCAATTTCATTAGGTTTATGTGCATCAGAACCTAATAAAATGGGAATATCAAGTTCATAAATTTTATTAATAATTTCAAAACTAGGATATTGTTCTTTTACTTCTTTTCTGTAACCTCCAGTATTAATTTCTATTGTGAGATTTCTATTTTTTATATTTTCTAAGACTTCTGTTACTTTTTCCATAACTATTTTTGGTTTTTTAGGAAAGTAATTAAATTTCTTAACTAGATCCAAATGAGAAACAATGTTATAATGAAATTCTAAATTAGATATCATTTCTATTTGAGTTTTATAATATTGATCATACACTTCATCAATAGAGTTATAGGATATTTTATATTCTTCTTTTAATAACGGATCATCAATAGTCCATAGACCTTTCCTTGAAGGTAATATATGAATTGATCCTAAAAGATAATCCAATCTATTTCTAAATTTTTCAATGTGTTTATTTAATTTGGCATACTGATTTTGAATGTAGTCTATTTCAAAAGCAGTTCTTATATTGATTTCATCTTTATATTTCTCTTTTAAATTATCTATTGTTTCCAAATATTTTTCAACTTGATCCATTGTCATCGCATATCCTTGATAAGGAATCTGTTCAAAATTGCTATAAAATTCATAAGGAAAATGATCACTTATTCCTAAAGTATCTATTTCCATTTTTATGGCATATTGAATATAATCTTCAATAAGACCCTCAGCATGTCCACATAAACTATTATGAGTATGCCAATCTTCAAATTTCATTATAGTCTTGAAAATTTTAAAGAATAAATAAAATTATCTGTTAATTAAAATAAATTAATCTCAATTTGATTACTTTTACTTATTTCTTTTTTATTTTAATAATCAATTTCGAGAAAACTACATAAAATGAAAAAAGAATTTGATTTATAATTTTTATATTTAATTAAATTATATTCATATGAATAAAGAAGAAGGTTCCTATTAGGATTAAATAATAAGATTTAAATATGAAATTTGATACTAAAATTCAACAATAGTGTATAGATAATATAAAAAAAAAATAATAACAAAGGTATAGGAGGGCATTATAATTAAAGATAAAAAATTATTTGGTCCTGAAGATGATGATGACGATTGGGAAGATGATGATGACGATGATTGGAATGAAGAATATGATGAAAATAATGATGGAGATTGGGAAGACATAGATAGCGATGATGATTGGGTCGAAGATGATTAGATAATAAAAAATTTAAAAAAGTTTTATTATATTAGGATCCCTTTTTCCTTAGTGTTATTTAATTTGATTTTTATAACTATTTTTTTATATAATTTATTTAAAAATATCATAAAGGTTTTAATGTAATATTACCTATTTTTTA
>CAZBEU010000283.1:0-10154 GCA_964491005.1 uncultured archaeon
TAAAATATTGATTATTTTCATGAATTTTAATAAGGATTATTGGTTTTTTTTCAATATCGTATGCCGTATTTGTGTATGTTTTTTGAGTTTTATTCTGAAATTTAAAAAAATAAAGGGATATACAAGAGAATAAAATAATAATCCAGCAACTAAACATAGAAAATGAAGTTTTTTGATTCTTTAGATTTTCATCTAATGCAACTTTTAATTTTCTATATCCTCAATTCATAATAGTTGATCAATATTCTTTTTTAATATACCCAAATTAGTTTTCTTTACAGCAGAGAACTCTAAATAAGGTATTTCCATTACATTATTTTCATTATATTCATTTATAGGAATAAGGTGAAGATTGTATAGCTTTGCTGTTGTAATAAATAAATTTATTATCCTTTTTTTTTCCAAATTTGTGACTTTATCTATTTTATTTATTATAATTAAGATTGGAATTGAAAATTCTTTTAAAAAAGAAATTAGTTCAAATGTTAAGGGGATTGTCTTAAGATTTTTGATATGGTATTTTTTAATTTCATCTTCTATTCTTAAGATATTTAGAACAACTAGACCATAGAAGTATTTATCATTATTTTTTTCAATATGAGTAATAATCAGATCTTTAATATGTTTTTCTCTCCGTTGGCTGGTTCCTTTAGCATATCCAAATCCAGGTAAATCAACTATTTGATAAGGCATATTTTTTTGTATTATAGGTTTAATAAGTAATGTACTACCGGGATTTTTCCCTATTTTACCTTTGAAAGCACTTGCATCTTTTAAAAGTAATTTAGTTATAGAAGTTTTCCCAACATTTGAATTCCCAATGATAAGTAAAGATGGTTTTTCTTCCATTATAAGAGATATAATTTATTTTAAAATATGAATTTTTATTAATTCCTTTTATGAAAGAAAGGAAGAAGTTACCAACCGAATTTTTTACATAATTTTGGATATAATTTCTCCAAATCATCTTCTTCCCAGTATTCACCCTCTGGTTCATCAGGGACTTTAGGATATCGATCCATAAAATTAATTAAATCTTCTCCAGTTTTTTCTTCATAAAGATCTCCGGCAACATAATATATTTCCTCAAAAAAAATATCTTCACCTATATCAATAATTTCACCAAGCTTCTTTGGATGAATTAAAGCTTGTGTAAAAAAATCTTTTCCTCTTGAAATTATCCAATTACGAAAATCGGTAAATGAGTCATCACTACAACCTTGATTTATAATATATGCTATTGCCCATAAGTCCCAATTATACAAATCATTACTTTTTTGAGTAAAAATTAAATCAAAAGATACAATATCATCTGAACTATAATTCTTCAAAATTAATTTGAGTTTCTCAAGTTGTTTTTCTTGATTATTTTCTTTATTTTTGCTTTGTTCCACTATATTCCAAAATTCAGTTTCATCCATAAATCATAATTAGATTTGGAAATAAAAAATTTTTATAAAACCTAAAATAAAAAAAAAAAATAAATCATTAAATTTCTTCCAATACTGCATTTCTTAAGTAAATATTTACAGTTTCGAATTTTGAGGGAACACCCATCTTGTAGTTTGCTTTTTCTATTTTTAAACACTCAGGGCAGATAGCTAGATTTAATTCATTTTCAAATTCTTTATCACATTCTAAACATGTGTGATATTTGCATGACCAAAACATAATTCTTTAGAGAACATATTTTTATTATGTTTACTATAGTATGTTTAATATTTATAAAACGAGAGAGTGAAGATTTAATCTAATCTTCATGATACATTATAATATTAATATCAAAACTTTAAATATCAGAGAAATCATCACTTAGGAAATCTTTAAAATATTTTTTTTGTGTTTCATCTTTAATAATAGGTTTAGTAATTATTGGAGGTCCTGCTTCTTCAATTATTTTTTTAATTGATTCAATATTATATTGTATTCTAAATTTACCCGCCCCAAGATATCGTACTATTTGATTATTTTCAATATTTAGTCTTAAAAGATAACCCAAACCAAAATAAAATTGATGTTCAGGAAGAGGATCGATCGGACTTTTACTTGTATCTTGTTTTAACATATCATATAGAAGATATTTACTGGAAGTATGATCTTCAACTTTAAAAGCCAAATAATTTAATGCATGATACCATATTTTATCACGTCTATCTTTTGCATATTTTATAAAATCTTCTTCTGTAGTAATTATCTTTTTTTCTTTTTTCTTTTTCTTCCCCAGTTCTTCTTGTATTTTTCTATCTAATTCATCAGATAATCCCATTGATTGATTTTCCTTGGATTTTCCTCTTTTTGATGTTAATTCTTCTTGTTGGACGGACTCTACTGCTTTTTTCATCTCAAGTAGTTCATTCAGATCAGTTTTACCAAGATCAGAGAAATCTATTAACATTGATTCTTTCTGATCTTCCTTATCTTCTATTTTAGGTTCTTCTATTATTATTTCATTAATTTCAACAGAAGTATCCTTAGACCCCTCTGCTTCATCTATAGTCTGCTCTTCAAGATTTAAGGATTGTTGGATTATATTGATTTCTTTATTTTCACCTATTTCAGCTTGCTGAACTTCGAATATTGCTTCTTTCATTTCTTCAATTTCTTCAAGATCCAAGTCTTCAAGATCAGAAAAATCTGTCTTTAGAAACTCCATTTCTCTCATATATTCTTGAAAGTCATCAGATCCATTTTCATTAGATTCAGTATCCTCAATTTTATCTTCAACATCTTTAGATTTATTAGAGATGTCATTATTTAAGTTATTTTCTTCTTTTCCATTCAAATCTTGCTCTTCTGACATAGAAATAAAACCAATATTCATGTTTTTTATAAATTTCAAAATAGTAAATCTTTCTCTGATAAATAATAAAAAAATATTTAAATTAAAATTATACTAAAAAAAAGAATAAATCTAATATTAGAGTTTATTTCCGCAATAAGCACAATATTTCATTTTTAAACTTGTTTTTTGTCCACATTCATTACAGTAATTTGAGTGCTTCTTATAATCTCTTACTTTTTTTTGTTCTCTTTCCATAGAATTTCTATCATCATCAAGTTTTTTATTATCTGTTATAAATATTGTTATTTCTTTTTCTACCATTCTCTTATATTGGGAAATAATCAAAATTATTATTACAGCAAATATAACAATTCATATTACAGATAATACCACAAAATGATAAAGATTTTCAGAACTAGAAGATTCCTAATATTTTCGTATATCATATTCGATGAATAAATACACTAATAAAAATAATAAAACAACTAATGAAATAAGACCTATAAATAGGGGATAAAAGAATCTTCTTTTTATGAATTCATATGACTGTTTTTTAGAGAGATTCTCTAAATATTTGATTGATATCTTATGTTTAAGATTATGTATTCCAATAATATGTACTCTATCTGAAGGCTGTTCGTAATACATCAATTTTCTTGAAGTACATAGATAGATTTTATTATTATCATCCTCAACATAAAAAGCTGTTTTTTTTTGATTTGCATAATTTTTAATTATACCTTCAAGACTTATTTTTCTTTTTTTAATTTTTTAGCACCAAATTGCTATTTTTATCATTATAAAAAGAAGGTTAAAGATTATATATAAAATAATCACGACTAAATTTCTAAAAATTAGAAAAATAAATTTTTTATATTAAATAAAATAATTAAAATTATTTTGAACATTTTATTTGATAATATGGAAAAAATAAATTTGGATAATTATAAAGGAGTAATTTTCGATTTAGATGGTGTTATTTATAATATAATTAATGCTATTAAAAAATCTGTAGAAGATGTTATTAAAAAATACAACCTCAATATTGATATTGAGAGCGTTTTAGAGGAAATTGCCCATTTAATTGAAAAAATTCAGCATTATCCTGTTCCTAAAATCATTTTAAAATCGTATGACCTCTTAAACCTTAATTTTTTAAAAGATCTGACTTTTATGAAAAAAGTAAGGATTGCAGTTTTTCTATTCAATCAATTTAATATATATCGGGAAGAAGCAGGTTTATTTGAAGGTATTGAGGATATTATTATAAAATTAAAGAAGAAAAATATTAATCTAGCTATTTTAACAAATAATCAAAAAACATATGCCGATGAAGTACTTGAAAGATATAATCTTAAAAAATATTTTAAGACTTTAGTTGGATTTAATGAAGTTTCAAAAGTTAAACCAAATCCTGAAGGAATAATTAAGATTATGAAAACATGGAATTTAGATCCTGATGAAGTAATTTTTATTGGAGATATGACAACAGATATCCAAGCAGGAAAGGCAGCAGAAGTAACCATGATTTGTGTAGCAAGTGGTTTAGCTAAAAAAATTGATCTTGAGAAACATAAACCAAATTTTCTTGTTAACAATACAGAAGAATTGAAACTTTTATTTGACTTCTAAAAAATAAATTCTCAATTTACTTTTTCTATTTTTTAAAATAAAAAAAAAAGGATGATAAGATTTCTTATTATTGAATTTTAATATTTGAAAAGTGTATTTTCTTCATTTGTTTCCTTTTCTTTATAATATAATATATCTCCCAAATAAACAATATTAAGAAATATGCATATCGAGAAATCAATATTATAATGATTAATAAGAGAATCATGATTATAAAGACATTTTTTTCTTTCCAGGTCTTGTTTCTAGGAGGAAATATATTTTTTTGGATACAATCCTGTTTAAATCCAATACTTAATGCTAAAATAGGCATTAGAAGGAGCAAATAATATTTATATGACCCACGGGGATAAAATATATGCATACTTATGATTAAGATGAGACACCAAAAGAATAGATTATAAGAAGCAAAAGCCTTTTGTGTATTATTATCCATTTTTATTAAAGTTTTTTTAGATTCACGCAAATAGCTAATATATATCATTATTAATGCTAAGATAAAGGGTATCCAATAAATTATTGCATAAGCAATTATGTCTTGAATAAACACGGGAAATTTAAGACCTACAAAAAAGGAATCAAAGTTTATTGGAAATGATGGAGCTAGTGTTTTTATATATTTTATACTAAAGCTAACTGGATTAAAAAATACATAATTGATCGTACGGCTGAAATCAGTAATAAGGAAGGGCATAAAGAGACTAAATGCTATAGCTAGAAAGATAAAACCATATTTAAAACAAATCCTAAAGAATAGAAATATTTTTTTTATTGTTTTATATTCAAAGTTCCCTTTATTTCTGTAATTAGAGTATATAGTTATTATGAATAAAGGTAGAAAAATAATAGTAAATTGTTTGTAAAGAAATGCTATACCTAATGAAATCATAGCTAAATAATATTTATTTATTTTATAAGTTCTGATATTTATTTTTTCACTTGGATTTAGAATAAAATACAATGCTAATACTATAAAAAAAATAAATGGTGCTGTATTTAACCAACAAAGACTTCCATAGAATAAAGAAAAGGGATTAAGAAAGTAGAATAAAATACATCTATTAGAGGTTTTTTGATTTAAATTTCTTTTTTTACAGATTAAATATATTAATAATCCAGTCCCGATATGATATAGAAATATCGGGATACCAACTTTCCAAAGAGGAATTCCAGGAATTATATAGAATGGAAATAATGTAATTATGAATAATGGACCATATTGATATCCTTGTAAATCTCCAGAATAAAGATTCAAAAATCCACTTTCTGCAAATGGTTCCATCCAACCTAAATAATGATATTCAAAATCATAATAAAACTCTGTTGATGTAAGTTCCCACGTATTAACGGTTAAATCAAATAAAGATCGAAAAGATATACGCATCAAATCAGATAATAAGAACCATCTAAAGAAAAATAGCTCTGTACTAACAAATATTCCAATTAACATCGTTCGTTTCCAATTTCTTTCACTCCAAAAATAAATTATAAAACTAATGAAGATAAAAGCCGCTCCGATCGCAATTATAAGTATACTCCAATCATATAAAACCATTGAAATTGAAATGTAATTAAATCCAACAATAGTAATATTTGAATCAGTATTGTTAATTAACAGATGATATTCTTGATAATGATCACTTGAAATTTCTATTATACTTGAATATGAAAACCACGTCAAACTTCCATTTCCATAGAAATAATTCTTTAAATCATCAAAATTTTTAAGACAAGATTGTGTATCAATTAGTTCGATTGTTCCATTAATAAAAGCTTCATATTGAGATGAATTTAAAAATCTTACAGTAATATTATTAGGGATCATGTATAAATAAATATCTACAGCCATTCTATAGTCTTGACCTGTAAGGGATTGATCTATTTTAATATTTTCATGATAAAACTCATTTGGAGAAATATCTAACTTTCGAACATGGGTCTGCATTGGATCAATAAAATGCATAAGAAAACCCATTGAGACAATAATTATTCCTAAAATCAAGAAAATTGAAAAAATATTCTTCTTCATAGTATTTTTATTAGATTTTGGCTAATATATAAATCAATCAATAAAAAATTTGAATATATTTGTATCAAGGATTAAATTAAAAATAGTATAAAAATACTTAAAGAGTTGAGACCTATTTTATTATTTCTTCAATGATTTTAAAGTTGAGAAAATATAGTTTTTTATCAGAGCATTTTTTTAATACTATAAGATTATTTTCTTATAGCTTGCTAAGATATTTTTTTACAGTGTTAAAATGCATTTTTAGTTCTTTTGTTATCTGATAGATTGTTGTACCAAGATCATTAGATTTAAGATATTGAATAATATTATTACTTTTTTTATTTGAAATTAAGTAGTATAATTCTTTTAATTCCTTGTTAATATTTAAATCAAAATAGAGTTTTTTACTGTATACTTTTAACTCTTGAATTAAATTAAATTTAATAAGCATATCAATATGCCATTTAGCTATAAAGATATTTAAATCTAATGATGTTGCTATATTATTTAAATACGTACCGGGATTTTGTTTAATAAATTCATATATAATATTACGATTAATATTTTCAAGAATATTTGATTTAATTAACTTGGATCCATCCGATATGATTTTTTTATCTTCTAAACACTTTAAGATTTCCCTAATTCCATTGCTATTAAGATTAATATTCATTTTATTGATCCTATTGAGTAGATATGGTAAAATTTTTTCAAGACTAAAGCATTTATTTTTATCCAGATAGTCTTTTATTAAATCTATAAAAATATCTTCAATCTCATCTTGAGTTTGAAAAGATATTTGATAGTTGGTATTTAGATTTTTTAACTCTGAAAAATCATGCTTTTTTATTCCCTTTTTTGAAGTAATTACCATCAAAATAGAACTTAGGAGCAAAAATGATGTAATAATAATTACATTGTAAAGAGTTGAATTAGTTATATTTGAAGTACAATCAGATGAATATAAGATAATATATATATTAAATAAATCTGTATTATCTGCAATATTAGAATTTTTATTGATATTTTTTAATTCACAATAGTTAGGATTAACCGTTCCATAATTAAAATGTAGAGAGTTTTCAAATATGATATGCTCTATTAAAAATTCAGGTTGTTTGTCTTCACTTGCTTTTTCTATAGATATAGAATCAGGAAGAAAAATATTGAATATGATGAAAGGAGCTAACAATATAAAGAAAAAAAAAAAAATCTTTTTTTTTTTCTCTCTTAAATTAATTTTATCTATTATCAAAAAGACCATATCCTAAATTGTTAATAATAATCTTCAAAATATATTTTCTTTAAAAGATCTTCTATAATTCTATTTTTATAAAAGATAGTTTCCATAAAAAAGTATCATTGAAAAATATGAATAATGATTTTATCCGTTTACGATTCTAAATATTCTTTTTTATTTAATTCAGAAATTCTAGTTGAAAATAAATCAAAATAATTAATTAGAAAAATATGAAGAATATTTTTAATTCAAATTATAAAAAATATATAATTAAAAAATATACAGAAATAAAATAAATATTAAATAGAAATAAAATTGAAAATTAAGATGAACTTATGTTTTCTTATAGATATATCTTTCCCAAGATTTTGCAGTAGGAAGCTCTTCTTTCATCGCTTTTCTTTTTCGAATATCTAGAATAAGACTTTCTTCAATACTTCTGGGTACTTGTTCAAATCCTAAGAATTCATATCCAAAAAAAGCTCTTCCTTGAGTTGAACTTCTAATTTCATCAGCAATTCCTAATGTCTCACTAGCAGGTAATTGACCTTCAACAATAACATATTCACCTTGAGGTTTTACATTATTTACTTTACCTCTATGTTTACTAATTATTGCGAGCACACCTGGTTCTGTTCCTTGTGGTGTCTTTACATCTATTTTTTGAATAGGTTCAAATAAATGTGGTCCAGCCTCGAGCATAGATAAAGATAATGCAGCAGTGACCATTTGGGCAATTTGTCCATATCCCGTATGAGCAGGATCTTCATGGATATCCATATCAGTAAAAACTGCTTTTATACCCATTCCAGGTTCTTTAGCCATAATACTTGCATCAACCCAATCTCTAAAACAAGCTGTTAAATATGATTTTACCCGATCAAATCTTTGTAAACCTTTAGTACCATTAACAATAAGATTTCCATTGTACACATCAACAACTTTTTTAGCCTCTTTTGCATCCCAATCAGCTTCATCTCTAAGTATTTGTGCTCTAGTTTTGTTATCCATCAAGTCAGTTATTTTTCCAGATTCTAATAAATGTTCAGTTTTTCCATCTAGTGGTTCAACATACATAATGATTTTATTATGTGAGTTTCCAGATTTGGTATGGAATTCTTGACCCTTTTTAGTAAGCTTTTCTCGATAAACAATAATAGGTTCACCGATAATAATAGGGACTTGATTGTTGATTCTCTTAGTTAAAATATCTATTTGAAGTGGATCAATACCCGATAAAATATATTCTTTACTTTCTTTATCTAATCGAAATTTTGCAGTAGGATCTGCTTGTAACCACTTATTAACGACAGTACCTAATTTCGCTAAATCATGAGCGTCTTTCGGTTTAATTGAACGAGATACTACTGCTTCACAAGCATATGAAATCGATTCAAATGAAGGAATTTTATTTTTTTCTTCTTGATCTTTTGGAACATTATCATTGTTTATAAATGTCTCACCAGAAGGACAAATAAAACCATACATTGCAAATAAATTTCCCGCTGGTACTTTACCCATATCTAGGAGATCAGTAATTTCCATAACACCAAGTCTTTTAATCCTACTTGTTGCTCTGCTATTAACTAAATATATTGTATCAGATTCATCTAAAGTACCAGAAAAGACCCGTCCAATAAGAGTTGCTTGGTAGTTTTTTGAAGGATCTAAAAAGATTTTAGTTATCATACCACATAAGGGACCTTTAGGATCACTCTTTAATAATGCTTGTCCTAATTCAGAATTCAAATCACCAGACCATATTTTTGGAATCCTATATTGAGAAGCCTCAATAGGATTTGGTAAATGGTCAACAACCATTCTTAACATAGATTCATCTAAGGGAAGATTTTCTCTTAACCAATCGATTTCCCCTTTATTATATTTCTCAAATACAGTGACTGGAGTGTACCCTTTTTCTTTGAGAATTTCATATGTAAATCCCCACCCGTGTTTTGCCGAACCTATAGCAACGCTATTTTTTGCAAAATCAACACCCCAATCCTTGAATGCATCTTCTTTAGGTTTAATTTTCTTAATTAACTCATTAACCTGTTTGGTTATTTCATCAAGTTTTTTATATGTATCTTCCGGAGAAAGTCTTAATTCACTTATTAACCTATCCACTTTATTGATAAATAAGACAGGTTTGCATAATTCTTCTCCAACAGAAAGTCTGATATTTGTTTCTGTTTGAGTCATTATTCCTTCTAACGCATCAACAAGGATAATTGCACCATCAGAACCTCTTAATGCTCTTGAAACTTCTCCTGTAAATGAAATATGTCCAGGAGTATCATTAATTTGAAAGATATATTCCTCTCCTTCAGGATCTCTAGGATCTTTAAAGGATAATAAAACTACAGACGTAAATATAGTTATTCCACGTGCTTGCTCTTCATCATCAGAGTCTGTCATTTGGAGTTGGCCAGCATCTTCAGGTCTCATCAATCCTGCTCGTCTTAACAGATAATCAGACGCTGTGGTTT
>CAZBEU010000284.1:0-1918 GCA_964491005.1 uncultured archaeon
TTTTGACTTGTCCCTCCTTTCCTATATTTGCCCATCCAAACATATACTTTCCTCCTTTTACTAATTGGGGCATAATACTATTATTAATTTATTGTTTTTAATTTTTTTTTTTAAATATTTGAGAAGTATTGAATATAAAAATTTCAAATTAAAAGAATTATCTTCATGAACCTTTCATGAATAAAGAACGTGAAACATATCAAGTAAATAAAATAAGAAATAGAAGATTATTAAAAAATTAATCTCTTTCAGTATCTTTCATTATTGAAAAATTCCCAAAAAAAAACAACAAGTCCCGGAATAATAGCACATATAATGCCTAAAACTAAAAGAAACGGAATTTCATATATATATCCTAAAATTGCAATTATTACACTCACAATTAATATTAATGCAGCAATATAATACTCTTTTGTATAAGTAATAGTTCTTGGAATTTTCTTTCATCTCATTTAAATTTGAGTTTTTTATATAAGTTTGAAATAATATTTAAATTTGAATTAGGACCAAAATTTTAAAAATTTGGTTTTTTTCACTTCATGAAGATGTCATGAATAAAGATCGTGAAATAATAGAATAATGTAAAAATGTAAGAACATATTAATCTTATATTCAATTATTATTACCTTACAATTTTAGTTTAATTGCAACTTACAATGGAGATAATAAATGATTGTAAATGAAATTTATAATTTGATTGGACAAAATATTGTAGAATGTATTGATGATAATTGGAAAGAAGCTGTATTATATATTGAAGCTTATTTAAATACTTATATTGAATATAGTGGTCATTTTTTTGATAAACAAGGGATTAAAAAGAATCTAGATATGGAGAAGTTTAATTTTATTGAATTAAAAAAAAGTATATATGATTTATTAAAAATAATGACCAAAGGAAGTGATAAAAATAAATGGAATAAAGCTGTTTTTCATGTTTGGGCTAATAACAAATTTGAAATGGAATTTAACTGGGATCAAGAACTTGATGATGAAATTAATAATCCAAGTTAAATAATTGCCCCTTTTATAATTAAGATAAATATCTCTCCTTCACTTCATGAAAGGGTCATAAAATAAATCATATTATATTGTTAATTAGTTTATATTGAAAAAATAGTTCGAAAACTACACCTCAAACCTTTATATATTATTCAAATTTTGCAATATCATTTTTTCATATCAAATGATTATATTCAAATATATATTTGCAATGTAATAAAAAATAGACAGAAATCTATAAAAAGGTATATTACAAAAGGATGAGGAATTTTTAAATTATCTTGAAAAAACATATATTCAAAAAAAGAATTCGTCGAATTTGATTATAATAACCATAAGATCAAATTTGAATTTGATAATAGCAGAAAATTAAACACTAAATATCGTTTATATCTTGATGATCAACTTGTAAAGACAAAGATTCCAAAATTGAAAACTAGAGAAAAATCAAAAATGAAAATAGGTGTTGATGGAAAGAAAGTAATTTTTACTTTCATACCCATAAAATATAGTGAAAATTGGAATTATGAGATTGAAGAAACAGATCAAGAAATGGAGACCAAGCTTATTCTTCCTGTATCTCCAAAAAAATGGATGTATGTCTTTATGATTCCATTATTACCTCTCTTTTTAGGTGGAGCTGTTGGGGGAGGTTTAGTCGGTGGAGGTTTAGCACTTATTTATCGGCTTAGTACATTTGAAAATACAAAATTAAGTATCAAGATTATATATTTAATTGTAATAACATATTTGCATGGATGATATATTTAACAATTGCAATTATTATAGCGAAGTTTATCTTATGATAACTTAGCTCTAAATAATTTTTTTTATTTTTTTAAAACATAGGGAATAACGCAAGATTATTAGTTAATATAATTTATGATATTTAAATTAATTCTCACCTATTTAATCT
>CAZBEU010000285.1:0-6429 GCA_964491005.1 uncultured archaeon
TTAATTTATTACTTGTAAAGTTATAATTTTTAATGGTTTCTACATTAAAAGTTTTACCATTCCACTAAAAGAAAGCCCATTCCTTCAGAGATAATATGACTTTTGGGAGAAAATATAAACCTATCACCATCTTTATTTTTAAATAAAATAAAAATATCCTATAAGATAACGATGATACATCAGAAAATTAATAATATATCATTATACTAACATAGGGACTAAAAGAAGTCACGCGTCTGGTGATCGTATACGACCTCATTTAATTGAGGCAGTGGTCGAGGAATTAGGAATCCAAATCCTTCAGGATTTGGTAGTTCAAGATGGTCTTATTGTAGCATTATATCAAATAGGAAAAAAAGATTCAAGAAAAAAAAAGGAGAGAAATTATCCTTTTTTATCTATCAAATTTCATCTTTTCGATAAATTTTCCTTATCTCTTCTTTTGAATAAAGTTATTTTTTTTAGATATTTTTGAAGACTTATATCAATATTATAGAAAATTCTAGCTAATGAAAAAGAAACAGCACAATTTAAAAAAACCGTAAACGCCCTCATCAATATTATAATTGTTGCTACATTAATAGTTATTAAATTAATGTCTCCTCCATTAGCTGCTATAATAGGAGCTATGAATGCATCATATAATGAATTATTTATACCAATACTAATTCCATAATCAATTGGAATAGTTACAAAGAAATATACTATTTGTACTAAAAGAATATGGTATGTAAGTCTGCTATATTTCTTAAAAAATCGTGATATAGATTGATTTCGTAATTTATCTTTATTTAATTGAGATGGGAAGATCTTCATAAATAGAAGGAATACAAATGCATCATATGGATAATTAAATAGATTAGCTCCACCCCATAAAGGATTTGTATAAAAATATTTGATTAAAAAAACTTTATAGTATGGAACAAATTCAAATAAAAAATTAGAATACATCTCATTAGGGAGGAGAGGAATTCCATAAAACAGACCATAACCTGATAAAGAATATAAAGAAAAAATGAACATAGGCCAAATAAATAGATTATTTTTTGAAAATAATTCTGTATTATTAACAAAATACAGACCAAATCCAATAAGTGAAAAATACCTAAAAATATTGGCAGTAAATAAAAACGTATTATTATCAAAAAAATCCCGCATTACAGGAATTTGGCCCGCTATTAATTGAAAACATAAGTCAATTAAATAACAAAAAATAAACCCCAGAATAGGATTCTTATCAAATATTTTATATATTAATGGAAATATCAAAATAAATTGCATTAAAATAACAATATAATATTCTCCAGGACCAGGAAAATAGGGAGTTCCAATAAGAAAATAGAAAAGATTCATCGGGTTACTAATTAAATTTGTTTTTCCCCAGCTTACGTAGTCTAATTGTGTTATACTCCAATTATTTACATGAAATCCCGTAATTAAAACAATAATTAAATCAATTATAAAACATATCAGATTGATTAATAAAAGTGGAAAGACCAATCTTAAGAACATTTTTTTGAAATATTGAAATGAATATAATTCACTCAATTTATGTAAATTCTTTCTTTTAAATGAATTTCCATAGTTAAAACCTAAAATGATAAAAAATAAACTAACTGGACGAATTATTACCCATAAAAATTCAATAGGGAAAAATCGATGAAAAGTATGCATGGATATGACAATTATTATACAAATTGTTTTCATAATATCTATCTGAAAAAATCTTTTTCCTATATTAGAGTTATCAGAGAATTCATTATTATTGATGTTTGAAGCAATATCCTCTATTTTTTCTTCTTGGGATTCCTCTCTTTGTAAAGACATAATAAAAAAATACCACATTAATTATAATGAGTTTGATACTTTTATCTTGATTCATTAGTTTTAAACCTATTTTGTATTAGAAATTATTAGAATATATAAATTTGAATTTTTTTTTAAAAATAAAAAAAAAGGAAAAAAAATTGGTATTATTTTCAAATAAAACTAGTTAATAAGACTATTTTTAGGTATTTGATGAAAATTTCCATCATTATCATTAAAGTAAAGATTTTTATTATCTATGAATATATCAGTAGCTTGAATATTTTCAGTATTAATTGTATTTTTAAATTTCCAACTTTTTTTTTCACGTATTGCAATTCCTTTCTCTATAGAATAGAATATATACTTTTCATCAATATCAAAGTCTCCTGAATAATGATCTTCAAAATAATCTTCTAAAATATTCTTCTTTATTTTATCATATACTCCCAAAAAACCCTCACAATGATGATAGATATATTCATTGTCAACCCTTATACAATCTACATATCTATCCCATGTATCTATAAATTCAATTTTTTTAAATCCTTCAGGTTTTATATCCGATATAAGGATTTCTTCATACATCCCCCCTGTATATAATAATCCATTATAAAAAAAAGCACTTTGAAAAGGAGTAGTATGAAGAGAGGGATATCCTCTAAGATTCCATGTCTTTTGCTCTTTATCATACAAGTAAAGAGCAGATTGTTGAGAATATAATGAAACTAATAAAATATCCTCAGTCATTAAAACCTCCACACCATTTGTATTTTCATAAGTATAGGTATTTTGGAGAATCCAAGTGGATTTTTCCCAGATTTCCGTAATTGCTTTTCTATAGACAATTGCTATATAATTTTCATTTGAATCTAATGCAGCGAAATTTTGTTCTCTTAAATCAATAATTTTTACGATTTGCATTGTGTCTTTTTTATATATATCAATATATTGCTTTAAACCCCCTTCACTCTTCAAAACGTATACATACTCAGAATCAATATGAACAATATAACCCTTATTCTTATAATACCCTTCTTTTTGGGTTAATTCTGTTAAAATAACAATATTTTCATTTGTCAATTCTCATTCACTTATTTCATCTTCTTTTGATATTGAAAATTATTGTCCTATTCTTATTAAGTTTTAAGATTTTCTGCTTTTCTTTTGATGATACTATGAATGAGATATATTTATATCGATATTTATGTTTTCTTAATTAAAATAATTTACTCATTTATTTCATTGGTAGTTTTAATAATAAATCAGATTCATAGCGCTTAACCTTTTCATGGAAATTTTAATAAAATCGGTATTAAATGGAAAATTAAACTTTTGATTATAGAGAAATTTGAATTATTAGAGAACATCGAATAGTATTTTCTATTATAAATCAATTACATTGTATAAGATATATATATTTAGAGTTATACAAAGCTTATTATTAGAAAATTATCAGTTATATATTATGATTCCGACAATAGGTTTTTTTATAGATTGGATCTCTTCTGCTAACCATATTGAATTAATATTAAGTTTAGAAGAAGCTGCTAAAAAAGCTGGAGTTAATTTATTGACAATAATGGGAGGTGCATTAAATTCTCCAAAAATATATGAAGCTAAAAGTAATAAACTTTACAACAATCCTAAAGATATACCAATTGACGGACTTATAATAGAATCTGGTTTATTAGGATTGTATAGTAATTATCTTCAAATGAAGGAATTTATCAATAGATTCAATCATATTCCAGTGGTAAGTTTGTCAAAAAAGATCGAAAGCATTCATACAATTATTATTGATACTTCTAAAGGATTTAATGAATTAATATCTCACGTTATAAAAAAGCATAAATGTCAAAATTTTGCTTATATTAGTGGTCCAAAAGATAATGACGACTCTAATAAAAGATTAGAAGTTTTTAAATCAACCCTCAAGGAAAATCAAATCACCTGGAATGAAAAGGCGATTTATTATGGTAAATTTATAAACACATCTGGAAATGAAGCAATTAATTATTTTTTTGATGATCTCAATATTTCACCCGACGTTATTGTTGCGGCAAATGATGATATGGCAATGGGTGCAATTAATGAATTAAAAAAACGTAAAATTCTAATCCCAGATACCATAAAAATAATCGGTTTTGATGATCAAATTAACGCAAAATTTTTCAATCCTCCACTTTCAACCGTAAAAATCCCAACAAATCAAATATGTGAAAAAGCAATCGAACTAATTAAGGATTTAATAGATGGAAAAAAAAAGGATGAATTAATTGAAATTCCAACAAAAATGATCATACGTTCATCCTGTGGATGCAATAATTCAATAACAAATGAATCAAATTCTGATAATTTCAATCTTCTTCCAAAAAAACAAAAAATAATTATTAATTTTATAGATGCATATAGAAATATAGGCTACACTCGTGATATAGGTCTTCTTGAAAAAGTAATTCCATATCTATTTGATAATACTAACATATTATTATGCATTATTTCATTCTTCCAAAATAATTCCTCAGAAAATCTTAGTCCAGTACTAAAATATATGAATAATGAAGTAAAAATCTCAAAATTTAAAGAAGTATTTAAAAATCCTTATCATTTATTAAAATCTATACTAAGATCAGAAAAATCTATCAATGTTCGTCTATTTTCTATCATTTTTCAAGATAAGGTAATTGGAACTATCATATATCAAGTAAAATTAGATGGAAATCTCTTAGGAAGCGCAATGCGGACCAATCTGCTAGATAATTTAGTAAAAACGTTATATATCCATCAATTTTTAAATCATTATTAAATTTCATAGTGAATAGAAGATATCTTAAAAATATCATTCTTTTAACATAATTTCAATTCTTTTCAATTCCTTCCTAAGTTCATGTTTTCGCTTTTCTATTTCTTCTTTTCTTAGTTCTATCTCATTAATATTTGGTTTTTTAGGCGGTATTACGCTACTAATATCCTTTATTAACTCTTCCTTTTTATATTCTGCCATTATTTCCTTACGAGATTTATCCTCCTTAAAACGTGGGTCATCTTTATGTAGTAGTGTCAATTTATTAAATTCATCAATTTTTTGTCTTATGGAGGATCTTATAAACTCTGATTTGGTTTGAAAGTGTAATTTAGCATATCTCTTAATCATATTATTTTCTCTTTCTGTAACTAAAAATGTCATTTGAATATTTCCTTTATGTTAATATATAATACATAAGTTGGTATTCAAAAAAGATGAATGCTATCTTAATTTTAATTCTTCAATAATAATGTTATAGATAAGATTACTTTCCATGGAAAATAATATTTTTTTAATGGAATTTAGAACTGAAATTAAAATTTCACGATCATTGTTTAAAATAACTAATAATTATTCTCTCCTTATATCACATTGTTTATATTTTAATATAAAAAAATCAATGAAACATTTATAAAAATTAATAAAAATTAGAATAATCTTTTAAGAAATCTCCTTCGAATGATAAGGAAGAGAATAACATAAATTAGACCAATTACTAATGATGATATCATACTCCATATTGAAAAAATCCACACTATAGTTATTCCTGTCCCTATGAGAAAGAGATATATCAATAATAATTTTAAATTTTTATCATTTTTCAAATAAATAAAGACACACGCACCAACACAGACTCCAAATGAATAGCTGATACTTAAATAATCTTTAAGAGTACTATAATCCATAATAGCAAGAGAAAAAGCACCAATTGTACCAAGTAGTAAAAATACTTTTTTATTTTTTTTTTCTTTCTCATCAAAAGCAGTTTTTTTAATATGACCTATTCCATTTCTGTATAGTGCCCAAAAAACCAAACCTATACTAAAAATTTTTAGGAAAAAATGGCCAAAAAATAGGTCTATATTCTCAAGAAAAGATAGTTCAAAATTATATCCAATTTCGGATAAAACAGTATAAAATTGATCTGGAATTGAAAATTCAAATAGAAAATTCACTGTTGGAATTAATTCTACATTACTCCAAGTTTTAACAATAGAACGTATAGACCAAATTAAAAGAATCACTACAAAAATATCAAAAATTTTAAATATCTTTTTCTGAAAAACAACTATTGAGATTTTAATGTATTTGGACAATGTGGGAATTATAGACGCTCCAATAAGTATGTTAATTAAAAGAGCGAATACAAAAAATATCCATATAACGGGTTGAAATGATGATTGATTTGAAAAATCAATAAATAAAAAGAATGTAACAAATCCAATTATAGCAATGATAGCTGAATAACTTAACATTGCTATTAAATTTCTTTTGTTTTTTGTTTTTGGCTTTTTTTTTTCTCTATATTGCTTTTGTTCTTCTAATTTGCAAATTTCTGATAAATGCATGAGTCGATCATACTCTCTCCCTGAAGATTTAAATGCTAAGGCTCTAAATTTCATGGATGCCTCTTTTTGTAAGTAATTATTTGTAAGTTTTAAAATTGTTAATTGATACAAATTTCCTATGGAATCTGGTAATGTTTTTAATAGATTATTTTCTATATTTAAGATTTGTAATGTTTTTAAATCTCCAAAAGAATTGGGTAATTCTTTCAATTTATTATCATTAAGGATAAGAACCCTTAATGATGG
>CAZBEU010000286.1:0-4376 GCA_964491005.1 uncultured archaeon
TAAAATTTGTACTATAAATATAATTACCGCTATAAAAATTATAAAGAAGGTCAACTGTTTAGCTAATATTTTTAATTTTTTTTGAATAGGAGTATCTTCAGTTTTAATCCCCGCTAAGGATGATGCGATTTTTCCAAGTTCCGTGCTTAAACCCGTAGAAGTGACTAATCCTCTTCCTGAACCACTAGAAATAGTAGTACCTTTATATATCATATTTTTTCTTTCAGCTAAAGGAGTTATTGAGGGGAGCCTTTTTATATCTTTTCGAATAGATAAAGATTCTCCAGTTAATATTGCCTCATTTACATTGATTTCATAACTTTTAATCAAACGAATATCTGCAGGTATAAGATTACCAGCTTCTAATATAACTATATCGCCAGGAACCAAGAATTCTGCGCTCAACTTAAATTTTTTGCTATTTCGAAGTACAGTTACTTCACTTTTTGATAAAGATTTTAATGCTTCAATTGCCTTTTCTGCGGAATATTCTTGATAAAAACCTAAACTTGTATTTAAAATTACAACGATATTTATTGCTATTATTTCAATAATTACATTCTCATCATTTTCAATGATTCCGATAATTGCAGTGATAATTCCTGCAATAATTAAAATAAGTACTAATAGATCTTTAAATTGATTTAGAAATATTTGATAAGGATTTGCTTTTTTACCCGTTTCTAACTCATTTTTTCCATATTTTTGTAAGCGTTGTTCAACTTCTTCAGTACTTAATCCATTTTGATTTGTTCCCAAAATATTATATAAATCTTCTATTGATTTGTTATATGCTTCAATCATTTTTTTAAAACTAAATTTATATATTTTTTATGTTAAAAAATTCACTTATTTTAGATATTTCGGTAATGATTTATAAATCATTAATTAAATCAAGAGTTTATTTTTATTTAAGATAAATTTTAAAATTGAAATTAATTGTATAAAAAATCGTTTTTTGATTATTTTGGAAAATAAATTTTCTCTCTATCAATTTATTTATAAAGGATTTTGGTTTAGTTTTAGAAACTTATAATAATTGTGGTTTAAAAAATGAAATAACAAATTAACTTCTAAAAATTATATAATTTTACATAATATCTAACTAATGATTTAATATTTATTTAATATAATTAATTAATCAAAAGGAATAACCTCTTTATCTCAAAATTAATAAAAATCCGGAGGAGTCCAACCTAGTGATATGTATCCTTCATTAAGAGCATCTAACCTTTTTACTATTTCATCATCGAGATTAAAATCGAATACTTGAATGTTTTCCTTGATTCTTTTAGGATTTTTTGATTTAGATATAACCACAATTCCTTTTTGTAAAAGATAACGAATCATTACCTGTGCAGGGCTCTTCTCAACGGATTTAGCTATAGATTTTAAAATATGATTCGAAAATTTTTGAGCTCTTGCAAGGGGGGAATATGCTTCAAGTATTATACCCTTATTTGAGCAATATTCATCTAATTCTCTTTCTTGATTGAAAATGTGAAGTTCAATTTGATTAACTGCAGGACTTCTATTAAATTTAGTAAAAAAGTCTTTTTCAAACCTTTTTATTGTAAAATTGCTAACACCAATTGATTTACATAGTCCTTCTTTGTGTAAATCTTGAAAAGACTCCCAAGTTTTCAAATAATCTCCCACAGGCCAATGAACCAAGAAGAGATCAATATAATCTGTTTTTAATTTATCAAGACTAATTTGCAGTTCTTCCCGAGCTTTATCAACCTTATCTGGAAAGTATTTAGTAGTTATAAATATCTCAGATCTATCGATTGATGAGTTTTTTATTGCATTTCCTACAAATTCTTCATTGTTATATACTATTGCTGTATCAATATGTCGATAACCCTCATCCAGAGCTACTTTGACGGATTTCTCACAAATATTTTTGTCTGTTATTTCAAAAACACCAAATCCTATCTGAGGAATTAAATTTCCATCATTTAGAGTTAATGTTGTATTTGGATTTAGATCACTCATAATCATTATCTATTTGTTTTTATTCTTTTCTGATAAAATGTCTTTAAAATAAAATATAATACTTTTTATTTTTTTAATTTACATCATAAAAACAAATAAAAAAGTAGAATAAAATTTTTGTATTTTTTATAACAAAATTTGCTAAAGAGGGCATTTTTCTTTTTCAATAGAAAATTTTTATCGCGTGAGTCGGACAAGTTCGAATACAAGTGGCACAGAACATGCAATGATTTGGATTAATAAGATTAGTCAGATTTTTTAATTCAATCGCATTCATTGGACATACTCGTTCACACGATCCACATTTATTAGATCTTTATAAATTATATTTAACTAATCCTCCTAATGAAGATTTACCTTTTATTAAGGATTTATAAACATATTTCGTTAAGAATGAAAAGCGATACCGCATAAGATACAAATCAATGATTTTATCCTTTTCAGTTCGAAGTCTATTTGCAAATAAGAGACCAAAAGAATAACATCTATCAATTATTTCAGGAACCCACCCTGCAGGATAATTCCGATTATGAAAAAAGAGTTCACTTGTAGGTTTTGATACTTCTAATACACCTAATGGAATATAATTTTTTTTTATTAATATATTCATCACAAATCTATCAGCATCATATGAAAATCCCCCACTCGTGTCAATGATAAAAATAGGTATGCAATGTTTAGTAGCAAGTAGTTAATATCCCCAGATCAAAATAATACGAGGTAGTATAAATTCATATACTGGAAAGGCTAATCCAATAGCAGGACATATTTTATCCTTGTCAGAAAATTGAGATTTCTTGAATATTTTAATTCTAATGAGCTCAACTTGAATATTTTTATCTTGAATTCCACGTTGAACTAATTCAGAACAATATTTGGTATATCCTGAAGCAGAAAAGTAAAATAATGGGATCTTTCCTTGGGTTGATATTTTACATATTGAAATGAAAGTTACCAAGAATAATAATATAAGAATATATTTAATTGGATTATTTCAGATGGTGGGGTAGTTTAAAACTATTAATTAAAATTGTGAAAACATCTTATTAATTAAAAAGGATCATATAACAAAAAAAAGATGAATTTATTGTTACATCTACAAGCGTCGATTTCACAGCATCATTAAAAGAGAATCTAACTGCTATAGCTATGTAAATAGCAATAATGATATCATGATAAATAGGACATTATCTTGCTATCATTTCTGAGGTTATTTGTCATATAATTCTTCGTGGAATTCGTTTTCATATTCCTCTTTTTCCTCAATCTCTTTTTTATTCCAGTCATCGTCTTCTCCTTTTGTATCTTTTTCTTCACGATTAATATTCCTCTCATTCCATTCATCTGTTTTCATTTTTTTGATAATTTTATTTTTTTTCATATTTATATCTCCTAAATATCTTTTCTTCTATAACACTATTCAAAGTTTATTTAATATTCTTAAATATAATGATTATGATTTATAGGATTTCTAAAAATCAGCTATTTTATTCTTAGGATAAAAAGTCATGAATTTCAATTCTTTATCATGATATGGTTTCTGTCAATAATAAGTGATTTCTATTTCCTATTGGATGACCTCTCCGTGATGATGAATCATTCTTAAAACAATGGAATGGTTTTCTAAAAGATACAGATCACCCCATAGTAGAAGCGGTTGTGTACTTGTAGGAAACTATAGTCTTCAGACTATTTGCAATTCACAGATGATTTAACAAAAAATAATATGTAAAAATCAATATGATGAATAAAATAATTCTCTATGACTTTTATTTATACGAAAAAATGTATATTATAAATTTGGATATATTTAGATAACTATCCTCCTTGTATTATCCCAAAAGTTGCGTATAATTGTAAAAGCGTTTTTTGTAATTAATATTATATAATTAAAGAAAGAAAAAATTGAAACTTTATAATCATGATGCTAGAAAGTAATCCTTAGGGAAATTTTTATAGATTATAATGCAATTATTATTATTTTAATCTTACATCCTTTTAAGGTAATATAATATTGAATAATTATTTTTCATTTTTTTTCTGAAAATTAATCAGTAATTTAAAAAAAGAATAGAGTATATAGAATTTATTTTTGATTATTGATTTTTAAACCATTTAAGAAGATTTAGGCCTTTTCTTAGAATTATATTTTTTAAGGGGTTCTTCTCTTCAACTTTGATTTCATTATAGATAATTTTAAAATAAATTGATTACAATAAAGAGTGAAAATATTAAATAATTTTTAAAAAAAGTGAATCAAAATTGAAACCAGTTTCTTTATCTCACGGAGAAGAAAAAAAAGAAACAATTGATGAAATTAAGAATAATTTTGCGTGTAATGATAAAGGTCTTACAAGTTCAGAAGCAGAGAGACGTTT
>CAZBEU010000287.1:0-2064 GCA_964491005.1 uncultured archaeon
TTCTTTTAAGAGTATTTTCTAACATACTTATTTTTTGAATACATTCTGGATTCTCTGCAGTAAACTCATCTGTTTTTAAGATATATAGCGTACCTATACCATCCACGTTTTTAATCACAAAATATTCTTCCAAACCTTCTATTTCTATTATTAATTGAAAAAATGTTAGATATCCAGTCATTATTGGTGGTTTTCCATGTGTCTGCTTAGATAATTCATGAGAAATAATTCTAACATGGTAAGGTTGCCAATGATTTATTGAAGTCGTCATTAAGTTTTCCATTATCTCTAATCCATAGAAATCTTGCCATTCAGATTTTGGAAAATTTATTATAATGTTGTTATAAACCTCTTCTTTTGCATCTACATCTGTTCTTTCTGGTTGTTGATACATTCCTGCCCTAATAAAGATGGTGAATGTTTTATCTTTGCTATTTAGATATTTCATTTGAAATCCTGTTGGTGAATATGATTCTAATGTTAAATTTGTACCTTTCGTCCCATTTGGTTTATAATAATACGTATCATCCGAAAAAATTAATGGAAATATAGTTGTTTTAAAGAATTCCTCTTCAAGAATAATTGGAATATACTTTTTTGTAGTTTCATTATATACTTCTAATTCTTTAAATGCAGGATGGACTTTTGCTAAGGATTTTAAATAATTTAAAGATTCTAAAAGATATTCAGTAACATTTATCATCCTCCCTTTCCAATATGCTCCTAAATAAAAATCTTCATTCATTTAAAATTGGCTCTCTAATCTTCAATGGAATATTTCAAAAATAAATAATAAAAAAATAAAAACTTTAGTAATAATTAAAAAAGAAAATTAGAATAATAATATAAGGGAGATAACAAAATTCAAATAGAGAATTTTTTGAAAATCATTTATTGTTCTTTTAAAGATTGAGCAATGATAATATCTACAAAATATTTGTTTTCTTCAATTTCTACGTTGTTAAATAGACTATATAAGAGAGTCATTATTTCTTTATTGTTGATTGTTTGATAATTTGAATGTATATCTAAGGGTAAAAAGGATTTTAATTGATTTTTATATTTTTCAGGGGAATTTTGCAATAGTTCTATTATTAGATCATTTACAATGTTGGGACGGGAATATTCCTCTTTATTTTCTAAAGCTAAACAAAAAACACCTTTTTTTTTTTTTAAAAATTTTTGATATTTTTCAATATTATTTTTGAATTCTGGAAGTATTTTTCTCCCAATCACGAAAATAAAATCCATACTTTGGGGTTTCATTTCTAAATTCATATCAATTTGTTTTACATTTATTTTTGTTCTTTTGAAAAAGAAATCAATATTATAATTTTGGATTTTTAAAGGATTTACATAAAGATTGAGATTAATATTAAAAGGTATAAAAAAATTATAGATGGTAGTTATTTGATTTTCAAAGGTATATTCATCTGGAAAACTTATAAAACAATTTTTTCCTTCAAATTTTTTAGAATCATATCCTCGTTTTCTAAAAATCTCATGACATAGAGCTACTGAAATCTTAAGATATTTATCAAATATTAAACCATAAAAAAAACTAGCAGATTCTATTATATTACTGTAATATAATTCCTTTCCCTTTTGAGTCAAAGTAAGAATTATCCTATTTGGACCATTTGAAGAATCATTTGTATCTCCTTGTACCAAACCATTATTTTTCATAAAACGTAGTATTTTGTAGAGATATGAAGATTTCTGAATAATACCCTTATCTGATAAGATAAGAAATAGATCATATCCATAAGTAGGAGTATTATTTAAAATTTTTAAGACTTCAAATTGAATGAGTTCTGATTTTTTTTTCATAGTGTATTTATTATCTATTTAATTGAATAAAACCAATTATTCAAATTAATTGAAAAAAAAAAAGTTAATCAAAAAAAAAAATTATTCATATCGTAATGTTTTTATTGGTTCTAACCTTGATGCAGCCCAAGCGGGGTATAAACCAAAAATGATTGAAACTCCAATACCAAAGAAAAATGCATCTCTTATTAGAGACAGGGTGAATATTGGTTGAATAATCCCAATTTCAACACC
>CAZBEU010000288.1:0-1568 GCA_964491005.1 uncultured archaeon
TTAATTTATTAATCTTACAAATACAAAAAAGATATATTTCAAAAAAAAAGGATTTTACATATGGATAAAAAGGAGATTCTAGATTTTATTGAGCAATTCACCAAACATGTCGAAGGAAAGAATGATAAAAACAATATTTTAGCATTTACATTATCTACTTGCCAGTGGTGTAAAAAATGTAAGAGATATTTGGATGATAAAAACATTAAATATAGATATATAGATGTTGATCAAATAAGTTCTGAAAATAAAGGTAAAATATTGGAATTCTTAAAAGAAAATTATGATACTCGAATTTCATACCCTTTTATTGTTTGTGATGATAAATTTATTGTAGGTTATGATCCAAATAAATATGATGAAATGTTTGATGTAGGAGAAAAATAATATGAGTTTTAATTTAGATACAAAAGAAGGTATGAAGGATTATTGCAAAAAGATTTGTGAAATAAATGGTTGGATATTGCAAAAAGATAAAGAAACCCTAAATGATCTATTGGAGGGGCTTGTTGAGAATAAAAAACGTTATGGATATCAATCTTGTCCTTGTCGGTTTACAAGTGGGAATAGAAAATTAGATAGGGATTTAATATGTCCATGTGATTATGCCCCGCCAGATATAAAAGAATTTGATACATGCTATTGTAATTTATATTTAGAACCAAATTTTTATAAGAAACACAAAGAGAAATTTATCCAAATTATTGAGAGAAGACCAGTCGAAAAAGAGACTGCAATTTTAGAATATCTTAATGAAAAAAATAAAAAATAAAAAAAAAGAATTAATCATGGTAGATGAAGATATTAGTGATGAAGAATTAGAAGAGTTGTTAAATAGGGATTTTAAAGAAAATGAAGCAAAAAGAGAAAAATGTGGTAAACCCATTCCTTTAAATGAAGAGATAGGAATTCAAAGAACAAACATTAAAACAATAAAAGGTAAATAATTAGATTTGTTCATAAATTCCCATACATAATTTCTGTAGTTCTTGAAAATTATTGAGATCTTTAGTATTTCCAAGTAATATTAAAGCAAAATTTTTAAAATTAATACATATAGTAGTTGTTTTTTGCCCACATATTATTGAGATTAACATTATTCTCTTAAATAATTCATCACTAGATTTTTTAGAAGATGTTATAAAACTTATTGTTTCTGGTATCAAATTATCATAATTAAAAGAATCATCTATGATTTTTTTAAAGAATATTTTTCCTAACAAATCTACTAAAAATAATTGTTGGATATGAGGAGGAGGGGTAATATTTTTAAATTTATCAACAATTTTTTGTGGTTTTTTCAAATATATATTACCAGTTTTCTCATTAAAATATGGTAAATTTAGAATTTCTTGGGATCTCAGAATAAATTGGCTTTTATATATTCGAGCTAAAATAATTCTATATCTAACATCAATTAGTAATATCTCATTTTCTACAGTGCTTAAAGTTAACCAATTTATTTCTTGATTTAAGTTATTTTTATATATTAATTTTGAAGAATTTACTAATAATGGAACTAAAAAACTCATTTTTTCTTTATTGACATACTCATTAGCTTTTATATA
>CAZBEU010000289.1:0-1675 GCA_964491005.1 uncultured archaeon
ATTAGTTTTAAAATGTTTTCAAGGTTCAGATTTTAAAATCTTTTTTGATAATTTCAAAAAAGAATTCCATATCACTAAATCCTACAAACCTCAAGCATCTAAAAAAAAAAGTAATGAAATATATCTTATTGGAATGAAAAAGAAATAATAATTTAAGTCTCATGCATTTCTTCTTGAATCTCTTCAAAATTCACAATGTATTCTCTTCCTTCTAATGATGCTTCAATCCATCCTGTCAACCAAGGACAATGATGTGGGTTGTAAATATCAGGATTATCATCACTACATTGTTCTGTAAAAGGACATATAAAACAAGGTTGGTTACCAAATTGACTCCAAATCCAATCTAATTTGCTCTGATCGACTTTAATTTCTTTAACTGATATTTCCTTCTCTAAATCCTCGATTGCAAAGATATGCTTATTCCAACTAGCGTTTATTAACTCTCTCTTCACTTTAATCTTGGATTGAAGTGCTAAAATATCTATTATTTCTTCTAATCTATTTCTTTCAAAGTCTACCAACTTAGTAAGTTCATCAAAAAATAAATTCTGCCTTCTATCAATTATCTTAAGAATATTAGTTTCTTCTTTGCTTAGATCTCGATTTAATAAATGCTTTCGTTCTTCAATTCTTTCAATTCTTCTTTCTGTAGCGGATTTTTCATCTTCCTTATTTTCTATTCTTGCTTGGACTTTACATTTATGTCGACTGAGGTAGGTAAACCAATCACCACAATAAGGGCATTCTTCTTTTTTTTTTTTTGCCATTTAATTATACTCCTATAGGAAAATAATAAGTAACAATTGAGATAGATTAAAAATAATTATATTTAAGGATTGTATTTAATCTTTTTATTATAATTCTAATTTTATGAATAATCAAAAATTAATTTTTTGTTTTTAAAAAAAATTTTCTTTTCTGAATAAAAATTTCGATTATCAATTTACATCATAATTAACATAATATCTTCCATTTCATATAAAAAAAAAGAATAAAAATAGGGGAATCTTTTTTATTTTAAATCATAGAATTATGTTAAATTTTTAAATATAAACATAATAATATATTTTAATTGATTATTTAATCTTAGAGTTCTTTATAAATTTTACATTAAATTGTAAAAGAATACTTCTCTATTAATAGGTAATAAAAAATAATTATAGTATATATTCTAATTAAAAAAACTTAACAAACTTTAACATATTTAGTGTTTTTTATATTTATAATATATAAAAATAATAATAAGATAATAATACTCTATGGATAACTTAGATTTATTAGATATTGATAAAAAAAAAATCTATGATTATAATGACATTTTAAATCAAACACTCGATAAAAAACAGTTCAAATTATCATTAGAAGCAATTAATTTTGATAAAATTCTAAATGGGGGATTTCATTCTCGCTCTATATATCTATTTTTTGGGGGTAATAGCTCTGGAAAAACTCAATTATGTCATCAAGTTTCAGTTAGAGCATATCAACTTTTTCTGAAAAATCAAAAATCAATATTGTATTTTGATACAGAAAATACATTTCGACCTGAGAGAATAACAGAATTATGTAAATATTATAATCTAAATCATAAAGAAGTATTAAAAAATATTCTTGTCTCAAAAATAAGTAGTAATTCTACATTATTACTTTCTTTAAAATCGATAAAAGAGAT
>CAZBEU010000290.1:0-1743 GCA_964491005.1 uncultured archaeon
GTCAAAATCCTCATAGATTCGCTTTTATTGGAGAATATTCTGATAAAGAATTCTCGTCTATCCTTAAAGGAAAAAAAATCACAGAAAGCAAGTCAAATGGAAACATAATCCTTATTCAGTTAGATAATGATTATTTTTTAAGCCTAGGATGTGGTGGAGAGAAAATTCTTTATCATAAACAAGATAAAACGATTCCTCAAAAACATCAACTATTATTGGAATTCACCGATCAAACCTATATGACAGTAACGATAAGTGGATGGGGAGAAGTAAGATTAATTAAGTCCAATAATATTGATAAACATCCTCATATTCAGTTTGATAAAATTGATCCACTTTCAGAAGAATTCACTTACAATATTTTTAATGAATTATTACAGAAAATATCCGATAAAAAGAAATGTAGTGTAAAGAAATTTTTCATTACAGAACCAGGATTAAACGGAATCGGAAATGGAGTAATTCAGGATATTTTCTTTTTATCTAAAATTCATCCTAAAAGAGAGATAAAATCATTGAAAAAAGAGGAGCTAAAATTACTGTATGATACAACTCGAAATGAACTTTCTAAAATGGTAAAACTAGGAGGAAGAGATTGCGAGAGGGATATTTTTAATAATTCTGGTAGATATACGAGAATTATGCATAGTAAATCAGTTGGCACTCCTTGTCTTGTTTGTACTACTTCAATAAAAAAACAACAATATCTTGGAGGTGCTATTTCCTTTTGTCCTTCTTGTCAAATTTTAGAAGAATGAATGATTTTTTCAATAGATTTATTTATTCATTTTTTTATTATATTTTAAAAATATTTAATGATATCTAGACAGAAAAGGTGAATCATCCTTTGAAATTTAAATCAAATTTATTTAAAGAACAATTACTGGAAACAATAGACCAAGTACCGGCTGACCTTAAAAATTTCCTTCAAGATGTAATAAATAATATTTCAAAAATTAGATTTTGGTATTTTAATCCTCAGAATATTTATAGAATTGAATTTGTAAAGACATCAGATAATAATATATTCCAATTTGAAATAAAAAATATCCCAAATGTTGAGCGCAAATATGAATTCTGGGTTCATTTTGAGATAGAAGATGGAAAATTGAAAGTTTATAATCAATATCAATTATCATGGGCTTCATCAACAGCAAAAACAGGGATAAAACAAACTCATAAATTGATAAGAAATTCCTTGGACGCGAAGATAGTAGAAGAGATAAAACATTCTCTACTCAGTAAGAAGGAGCAAGAAGAAGGTCTTCTAATTTTCATTAGTTATTCTACGAAAGATGCTATTTTATACAAAATATCAAGAATAGCCTA
The DNA here is from genome assembly GCA_964491005.1 of uncultured archaeon. GTDB lineage: Archaea > Asgardarchaeota > Lokiarchaeia > Sigyniarchaeales > SOKP01 > JAFGOA01. The sequence continues at coordinate 1,330 of CAZBEU010000290.1, forward strand.
TGAATTAGCCTCTTATGATGATATTGGAGATGTACTTTATTGGCAAGAGGATATGAAAGATAATATTGTGAAATACATGAATGATAACTTAGGTAAGTGCGATGTGGTCCTTTTATTCTGCTCAAGGAATGCATCCGAGTCAAAAGCTGTTGAAAGTGAATGGACCTCAGCAGAATCTATAGGAAAGCCTATAATTCCCGTCTTTTTGGATAAAGAAGATATTCCAACAATTCTACGCTCAAGATTGGGTGTTGAATTTGATACAAGTAATATGGCGAAAAATATTCAGGGAATTTATGATCTAATCAAGAAAAGAATCTAATCAAAAATTAGATTAGATTTTCTCAAAAGATTATATTGAGAATTGATTTAACCTTTTTTTTAAGAATTTATATTAACTTCATTCTATCAATA
>CAZBEU010000291.1:0-5746 GCA_964491005.1 uncultured archaeon
GAGCTTTAATTGCTGTTTGTCGTAGTAATTCATGAGCTTCTTGTCGACCAATTCCTTTTTCAACTAGTTTAACCATAACTTTTTCAGCTAAACAAGCTCCTTTTGTTAAATTAAGATTTTTTTCAATATTTTCTCTATTAAACTCTAATCCGTTTAGATTTTGAATAAGTTGTTGAATCATGAAATCTAAAAAAACAAAATTTTCAGAAAAAATAACCCTCTCCGAAGCAGAATTAGTTAAATCTCTCTCATCTTCAAGAACAATATTATCCATTGCCACTATCACATTTGATTTGAGAATTCTTGATAAACTACAAATTCTTTCTGACTTATGAGGATTTCTTTTATGTGGCATAGTTGAACTTCCTACTTGATTCTTTTTAAAAGGTTCAAACATCTCAGCGATTTCATTTCGTTGTAATATCCTATTTTCTTGAGCTATTTTAGCTAATGTTTGTCCTATAAGGGCTGTGAGAAAAATAACTTCAGCATGACGATCTCTCTGAACAATTTGATTAGCTATAAGAACTGGATTAAGATCTAATTCTTTCATGACTTCATTTTGGATAATAATACCTTGATCCCCAAAACTTGCCATTGTACCGACTGCTCCAGACATTTTTCCATAAGATATTCTTTGTTTTATTTGATGTAGTCTATCTATATGACGATCAATTTCATATGCCCATACTCCAAATCGCATACCGAATGTTGTAGGAACTGCTTGTTGTCCATGAGTACGACCAATACAAACTAATTCTTTATTTTTTTCCGATAAAACAACTAATTCTTTTAATAGATTAATTAGTGATTTTTCTATAAGCATTAAACCTTCTTTCAACTGTAAAGCTATAGCAGTATCCTCAATATCATAACTAGTTGCCCCTAAATGGATGTATTTTCCGGCATCTCCTTCACATTGTTCTGTTAATCCTTTCACCATTGCCATTAAATCATGATGAATCTCTCTATCTATTTCATTTACTCTATCAATCGATACGAACTTTAAATTAGCTTTTTTATTGATTTCTTCAGCAGCTTCTTTTGGGATATTACCTAATTTAGCGTGAATTTTAGCTAAGACTGCTTCTATTTTTAACCAATTCTCCAATTTTTTTTCTTCGGTAAAAATTTTTGCCATTAAAGTGCGATATCTAGTTTCAATTGGATGTATAAATTTATGACTCATTTGTTTTCATTCTCTTATAATTAATCCAGAAAATATAAAAATTAAGAAATTAATTAATGATACCTATGCTTTTAATCTCTAAGAAATTATAATGATTTGTTTAAAAATATATTTAATTATTACTATATAAACATTTCAAAAAATCAACTATTTTTAAAAATTAGAAATCTATTAACCTATACTTTTTTTTGAATAATAGGTAGTATTATTTATAATATGACTATTATCTTTTTTTATCGATGCATTCATTGTGGGGAATGGTATTATTCTACAAAACAAATAAAAAGAAAAAAATGTTGGAAGTGTAATCGTTCTTTTAATTTTGCTCATTCATCTAAATTCAAAAAAAATTGTTCTTTAAATGATGCAATTATGATAATTAAAGAACTTAAGAAGAGAAAGAAAAATGAGGGAATAATACACTTTTTGGAATAATCTTAATAATGTAAGAAAGCTAATTTTATTACATAAAAAACAAAGTTATTTAAACTAAGGTTCTAAAAAATCTTTAAAGAGTAGATTTATTCCTCTTCATTTTTAAAATCATTATCTGAATACATAATATGAAAATTAATGAAGATCTCAAAATTTTTGATGATAAACTAATAAATAAATTTAATAATTTATCTAATCATAATATAGATTATTGGGATATTAGAGCAGGGCATAGTACTGGAAGTTCAATTGAATTTACTGATAATAAAAGTAAAGAGATCTCTTCTTATGAGGTTATAAAATGTGGAATAAGAACTTTTACACAAGGCGGATGGGGTTTTGTAGTTGTGGAAGATCTTTCCAGAGAATCTCTGATAAATAATTTTCGAAAAGCAATCAAATTAGCTCAATTATCTGGATCTCTAAATAAATTCAAATTTAATATTAAAGAATCTGATATATTGATAAAAAATTTTGAAATTAAAAATAAAATTCCACTAGAAAACATTGATATAACTGAGAAAATTAATTTAGTAAGAGATCATGAAAAAATTGCAAAAGAATTTAGTCCAAATATAAAAAATACCTTAACATTATATTTTGATGGAATTGGAAATGATATTTTTTTAAATTCATTCGGTTCTAATGTTATTCAAAAATTATCACTTCTAAGAATATTTAGTTCTGTTTATGCTAAAAAAAATGGTATAATTCAAAGAGGAGTAAATTCTGTAGGGGGTATTGGGGGATTTGAAATAGCAAAAACTAAAAAAGCTAAGGAAATAAGTTCACTTTCTGCAAAAGAAGCAGTTAATTTATTAGATGCCAAGTCTCCAATAGGAGGGATTTTTCCTATTATAATGGACCCTAAACTTACAGGAACATTCATACATGAAGCATTTGGACATGCGTGTGAAGCCGACCTTGTTTTAAACAAAGAAAGTATATTAGAAGGAAAAATTGGAGAAAAATTAGCTCATGAAAATGTGACCATTATAGATGATCCAAGATTTGGGAGGGGAAAAGCTCTAGATTTACCTTATGAACTTTATGGAAGTTATTTTATTGATGATGAAGGAATACCTGCACAAAAAACCATTATTATTGAAAACGGAATCTTTAAAAATTATCTCCATAATAGAGAAACTGCTTCTAGAATGAGTTTTAAACCAAATGGTCATGGAAGAGCATCTTCTAATATTAATAATCCACAAGTGAGAATGGGAATTACTATACTTGAACCAAATGATTGGACCTTAGAAGAAATGATTGAAGATACAAAAGATGGAATTTTATGTGAAGATTTTCAATATGGATATACAGATCCAACAACAGGAAATTTTCAATTTAAAGCAAGATTATCATATAGAATTGAAAATGGGAAAAAAAAAGAATTAATGAGAGATGTATCTCTTTCTGGGATGACATTAGATGTATTAAATAATATTGATGCAATCGGAAATGAAATAGATTTCTCTGATGGAATGTGTGGAAAAGGAGGTCAAAGTGTTAGGGTTTGTGATGGAGGGCCTCATATTCGTGTAAAAAAAATAACAGTTGGAGGATTAAGGTAAAAAATGCTGCAGGATAGTGATATTTATAGCATATCCAATAAAATTCTCAATTCTCTTAATCAAAATAATGAAATTAGATGTTCTGAAGTTTTTTTTGATAAGACAAGCTATATAAATATTGAAATTGAAGAAAATTCAATTAAATATAGTAAATTAGCTTCAGAAAGGGGGCTTTCCATTAGAATAATAGATAAAAGAGGTTCTTTAGGATTTTCATTTACAAATAAACTTGAAAATAAACCTATTGAATCAATTGTTAAAACGGCCATTTCTATGATGAATTGTGGTACTCCAGATCCTGAATTTAAGAATTTACCCCTTCTGTGCAATTCTTATCCAGAAGTAAAGGGATTATATGATGAAAAAATTAAAGATTTAGATATAGAAGATTCTTCAAAATATATAGATAATTTGATACAAATTTGTGATGAAGATGAAAAAGCAATCTCACAATCAGCAAAATTTAAATCAAGTTATAATGAAACCTATATTTTTAATTCAAATGGTATTGAACTTTATGGAAAAGATACAGTTTGTTCGATATCTTCAAATATGATTGTTAAAGATAAAGTGTCTAAACAAACCTCATTTGGATTTGATTGGCAATCTGTAAGGAATATTAGGGACTTGGATTCTGAAAGAATAGCATTAAATGCATTAGAAAAAGCAAAACAACATTTAAATAGAAAAAACATTAAAAATATGAAAGTTCCAATCGTTCTTACTCCAACTGGTACGATTAACCTAATTATTAGTCCAATAATTTCTGCTATAAATGCTGAGAATTTTCAATATAAACGAAGTTTTCTTATAGGGAAAAGAGGGAAGAAAATCGGAACAGATATTTTAAATATTGAAGATAATGCTCTTATCAATGGTGCAACCGGTTCTTCTTGTTTTGATGATGAAGGTGCTCTATGTAAAAATAAGAAAATAATTGAAAAAGGTATATTTCTTCAACAGGGGTTACTTCATAATAGTTATACAGCAGCTAAAGAAGGAATTGATCCTACAGGAAATTCTATACGTACTTCATATAGCTCTCTACCTTCAATTGATTGTACTAATTTTATATTAAAATCTGGAAATGAGAAGAAAGAGGATATCATAAGAGATATTAATCTGGGAATTCTTTTTGAATATTCAGGAGACTCTGCAAATCTATCAACAGGAGATTTTTCTGGATTGATATTACAAGGAAATCTTATAGAAGATGGAGAAATTAAACATTCCTTAAATAATACAATGTTTGGAATTAATCTCTTGGATTTATTTCAAAATATCTCTCAAATATCAAAAGAATATCAAATATATGGTCCTTATAGAGCTCCTTATGTATGTGTTGATAATGTTCAAATAATAGGAAATAAGAATTAAGATGTGATATTTAGATGAAGTGTTAGAACATCGTAAAAATTTTCAATACCAAATTGAGGGACTACATATAATTCTAATATTATTATCCTTAATCCAATTGAATAAAAGGTAATTTTTAATTGCTCTGATATCCAAAATTGTTTATCGTTAAGAGTATAGTTTCCAATTATACTGTTTAATAATGCATCATAACATCCAGTTTCATTTATAATTGTGCTACTATCCCCTTTAAGAATTTTGACATTAAATGTAAGGTCTTTTCCTAAATGATTATCAACAGCAGCGTAAAAAGTAATATTTTCTCCTATTGTAGCATTTGTTGGATAACTTTGCATTTTCTGTTCTTCATTTAATACACTAAAAGTTATAAATCCCGGCTCTGGATTTATAATTAGGAATATTAGAAAAGATGAAATTATAAGAATTCCTGCCAAAAGAGAGATTGTGACTATTTTATTGAATTGTTTATAACTTTTTTTTAAATTATGTTTAGACTCATTCATTTTTAATTTCCTTTATGTTGTTCTCTAAACCATTGAATCGTCTTTTTTAACCCCTCTTTTAACGGAGTTTTGGGTTCCCAGTTGAGTATCTTTCTTGCTTTTTTAATATCCGCACTTCTTCTTTTGGGGTCATCAATAGGAAGACCTTTAAATATTATTTTGGAACTTGAATTAGTTAATTCGACTATAATATTAGCTAACTCTAAAATAGTATATTCTTTATCATTACCTATATTGATTACTTCACCAATGGCATTGTCTTTATATACCATTTTTAAAAGTCCTTCTATTTGGTCTGAGACATATAAAAATGAACGAGTTTGAGAGCCATCTCCAAAAACAGATATATCTAAATCATTTATTGCTTGATAAATAAAATTGGGAACAACTCTTCCAAATTCAGGACCATATCTAATTCTTGGCCCTGAAGTATTGAAAATTCTCACAATTTTTGTTTCTAAATTGTGTTGTAATTCATAAGCTTTAATAAAAGCTTCTCCTGCTCTCTTTGATTCATCATAACAACTTCTCGGTCCTACAGGATTAACATGTCCGAAGTATGATTCTGGAGTTGGAATTGCATCATCTGGAGGGTCGCCATAAACCTCAGAAGTACTTGTATAGAAAAATAATGCATTATGAGTTTTTGCTATACCCAATGCATTCAT
>CAZBEU010000292.1:0-5102 GCA_964491005.1 uncultured archaeon
TATTACTGTGATGGATTATATAGCTCTGACTTGGGAGGATATACCCACAGATCAAATAGTTGAATTTGGTGATAACTTTTTTTATGCAATACATGCTTATAGTCCGTTTGGGATTTATGAATATAAGATTAACAATACTAATTTTGATATTGATACCTCTGGATTTTTAACTAACAGTACACGGCTTCAAATTGGTGAATATAGGATTGACATTACTGCTTTTGATCGTTATAAACAGAACTGTAGTGCTATAATTAATGTAACCGTTGCAATAGATCTAACTGACCCTATCTGGATAAAGGAGCCGAAAAATATTGATGCAACCTCACATAGATACTTTAAGGTGCATGTTGAAGCGTATGATATTTCTGGAATTGATCATTACTCGATAATTGCTCATAATGATATCAAGATTGATGAAATTACAGGAGATATTTATTCTTTTGGATTAAAAAAGGGTAAGTATGATGTAATTGTTCAAGCTTATGATTCATATGGTAATTATTGTGAAAAAGCAATAATTGTCAGGGTTAGTCCAGATGATACTCTATTTCAAGTGGCTCTTGTTGAGATTGGTCTTATTGTTGCTTTTATAATTGGAGGAATATGCGCGGTTTCAAATAAAAAATAATATCATAATTTTTTTTTTATTTCTTGTCATCTTTCTTCTGATTTTTGTATTTTGTTATTTATTTTATGATATTAAGCTTTTAAATATAATAAATCTCGAATATAATGAATCTGGTCTGAAGGAGAAATGCCAATTAATAAAGGGTCTTTCCATTGTATCATAATTTTATATGTTAAATCGTCAATACTTTTTCTGATGGTCTCATAAGAACTATGATCGATTTTTTTAGGAATTGATTCTAAAATATTATTTAATATCCTTAAATTTGATTTCTCTTTCATGTAATTAAATTCTTAAAGTATATTAGAAAAATGTTATAAATAACATAAGAATTTTTTTTATATCCTAAAATTGCCATCGATTTTATTGTATATTTCTAAAATTTAAATTCTTAAAAATTTTTAAAAATTTGACAATTTCAGCAAAAAATTTAATTTTCTTCATTAAAGGTACTTAAAAATAATATAGAATGTATTGTATTTATAGTACTCAGGAAGTCTTTTATATAAAAAAAAAAAGGTTTTTATGAAATATTTACTTGAAAGCCAAAACCATCGAAAAACATAGTGAAGACCATAAAGAATAGCAGAATACCTGCAATAAGTAATAATAATCTTCTTGTTTTATCATCACCAGTACCAGTTATTGCTAACCCAACAAGACCAACAAAAACAAAAGCTAATGCTATATTCATTCCAAATCTACAGATTGGACTTATTAATACATTTTGCATATGCATTACTTCGACCCAAAAATCTACAGCATTTCTCTGTTCAGTCCGTTGAGCAGAGTCTATATCTCCCCAATCATATAGATCTTGAATACGATTATATTGCCAAGTTTGCCAATCAGTCCGTCCCTCATTGATTGCGATGCTTACACCCATGATAGCAATGAATAACACAGCAACTAGGAAGCCTCTACCTATATATTTGTTTGCTTTTCGTTGATCCATACCTCCAACGTTTGTGAAAAACTTCCTCATTTTATAAATCACATTTTTTTATAGAATTAGATTGAACCATATTAATCTTGTTCCTATTTAAAGATTTCTAATTTTTTAAACTATAGATTTTATTATTTTTACAAAAAAATTGTAAAACAATCATAATTTTGGTAATATTTTGTTTTTTTGATAACTTATTAATCTCTAAATAATTTAGTTGTTTCATTCTTTATCCTAAAAAAGTATAATAGTTTATCATAAGATTTTGTAAAAATAAAGAATTTTAATAACTCAAAGATATCTTATTTTTGTCGTAAAGAAATATTTCTAGTTTTATGTGTAAATCTTTTATTTATATTTTATATATCTTCATTACTTTAGAAAATAATTTTCTTTTATTATTAAATAAACTTCAGAAGAAAATTTATCATTTTTTGTATACAAAATTACAGAATTTCATTTAAAATTATATCTGAAATTTAATAGAAAATATAAACGTTTGAATCTAAATGTTGAATAAGATTGCTTTAACTAATCTTTTCTCTGATAATCCTAGATTTTATTTTAGATATCTCTCTAAAATAAAGCTTATTCCTTAATATAATTGAGAAAATTCATCTCTATTCTTATTAAATTTTTAATAAAATCCACAATTCTTTGATACATCTAAAAGGAGATCAAAATTCAAATTTAATTTCGGATAAATTGCTAAAAAATAATTGTTTCAAATCAAATATTTTTCAAGAAAAATTTTAAATTTTAACTAAATTTATGAGCGATTTTCTTGTAAAAGATTATTTATTAGAAGTAATATAGAGATCAAAATAAAATGCTTACAAAACCATATCATAACAAAAGATTTAATTATAAAACCGTGTCAAGCGTTCAGAAAATTGACGAAAGGTTTATTAATATGAAAAAACATATTATTAATCAGAAAAAAAAAAATTTTCATTGTAGTGGAATGTTTGTTTTTAGCCAGTTTATAGTTTATTCCTCCACTAAAATATAATTATATACTAATATAAATTTCAAACATTCCATTACTTTTTTATTTTTATATATTTCCACTATAGAATTTAAATTATGTTAAATTAGGTTTTTTTTTAAAAATAATAATTTAATAAGTTTTTCTATATTTTAAAAAATAAGTTCTTTTTAAATATAATAACTTATTTCTAGGAGCAAAAATTCCCGAATGAGTCGTCGGACACTATCAAAAAGATTCAAATCAAATTATCCAGAATTACAACCACTTTGGATTGGACTATTTATTGATATATTAGGATTTTATATTATAATTCCTTTACTACCCTCTATAAGGGATACATTTAACACAAATGATGTAATGATGGGTATACTAGTCTCAATCAACGCAATAATTAGTCTAATTTCTGCACCAATATGGGGTAGATTAAGCGATAAGTTTGGGAGGAAATATACTTTATTTACGGCAGAATCTGGAACATGCTTGGCTTTCCTAATACTATCATTATCTAATTCATTAGAATTACTCTTCATATCAAGAGTAATAGATGGTATTTTTGGAGGAAATTTCCCTATAACTAAAGCAATTATTACAGATAGAGTCCCTCCAAAGGATAGAAGTTTACAAATGACTAATTTTGGAGTTGTTCATACTTTGGCAGGAGTTATAGCACCTGGACTAAGTGGATTTTTATCATATATTCCTATTTTTGGACCAAATTACCCAGTTGCTCTTCCAGGATTAGTTGCTGCTGCTTTATCATTATTTACAATGATAATTACTTTGTTTTATATCGAGGAATCTTGGGTAAAAGCTGAACGTATAAAATTAAAACAGCAAAATGAAAATAATAAAAATCCAAAAATAAATAATAGTAAAGATATAAGATATGTACTAACCCAGTATACGTTTCATACAATTTCCTTTATGTTATATGTTGGACCTCTTTCTCTTTTCAGTGAATCTATTTTGGGATTAGATAAATTAGGTACAATCATTATGTTAGAAATTTCGGGAATTTCCCGAGCAATAGTAAGATATAAATTTTTTAAAATCACGATGGTGAAATTAGGAGAAAGAAAAATGGCCAAATTTGGTTTATTTATTTTGGTTTTATGTTTTATATCTCTTGGTATTTTAGGATTATTATATCCTGAAGCATGGGCATTTATTATTATAATGGTCCTCATTAGTTATGGCGTTTCATGTTCACGAGGGCTTTTAATTAGTAAGTCAACAAAAACGGTTACTCCAGATAAGATGGGGCTTCTCAATGGATATACTACAACCATAGATAGTTCAGCACAAGCACTAGGGCCATCCTTGGGGCCATTTTTATATCTTATCAATCCTCTATTATACGGGCTTTCAATGGCGACTTTTGCGTCTGGAGCATTTCTAATGGAATATAAAACAATAATACCCTTGGTTGATAAAATAAAGAAGGAAAAGAAAGAATAATCAAAAAAAAAGATTATTTTATTTATCAATAGAAAGAGTTTCCAATTTAGCTTGAAATTTACTAAGTACTATAACACTAAAAATAATTATTAAAAGAGCTATTGTAAATAAATAGTAATTCTGAAGAGTTTGTTGGAAAATTGCAAAACCTACAAAAATTGGAATTATAATAGATAAGCTATTTATAATTAGATAAATTACAGATGCCTTACCTCTTTGAAATCCACTCTGATAAAATAAAATACCTAACATAAAAAAAAGTACTAGTCCCCAAAAAGAAAAAAATATCCAAATATGAGCTAAATCAAACCAAAAAACCCCAAATACAATTTCACACCAACCAAATAATGACACTAAATCTATGTTTGCTTCACTTAAAGCTTGAGTAAGGATATTTGTGAAGCTGGCACCGATTGAACTAAGGATCACACCAACAATTGTTAATAAAATACCTTCAAAATTAGAATTTTTATTTATCTTAGAGATAAAAAAGAACAGAACCGAGAGAAAGATGCTTATTATTAAAAAAAATAGAAAAGGCATAAGTAATTCATCTAAGCTAAAATAGATGTTTGAAATTCGAGAAAATGCAATAAGAATAGGTGCGATTGATAATAATATCGTGGTACAGATTTCTAATTTTGAAACTTTTTCATTTAGAATTTTAACTGTAGAAATTAAAAAGATAATTAATCCTAAGCTTGTAATTGGTTGGACAATGATGATCCCTACATAAGATACTGCTATAATAAATGGAAACCAACCAATAATTCCTAATAAAAATCCAATAATCCAAATTTTATTTTTAAAAAATTTATAAAATGATTTAGCTATATTTATTATTGAATCATTAAAATTAATTTTTGGTAATCCCTGCATTAATCCTCTCTTTTGAAATACAAATCCGAGTGAAAAACACAATGTTGCCAATAATGCTAATAAAATTCCACTACTTATATTAGTAATTTCTTCCATAGGAACTATCTGTATAATTTAAGTAATATTAAATAATAAATTATTTGTTATAATAATTATGGATACTCTAAAACAAAGAAAATCAATATTGGAACAAAATA
>CAZBEU010000293.1:0-3433 GCA_964491005.1 uncultured archaeon
TTTTTCTCTAAAACAAAATAATCATAAACTCTATTACCTAAGAATATTATTTGTTTTCTATCAAAATTAAGAGTTCATTTAATAATATCAAATTAAAAACTAATTAATTATGTAAAAGATTAAATTAAATAAAAAAAAAAAAGAAATGATGGATCAAGATTTATCTCAATTAATTAATAAAATAGAAGATGCTATATCAAATATAATTATAAAAGCTACTACTGAAATTCCTAATGATGTGAGCGATTTAATAAATAAATCTCTTAAGGATGAAGTATCTGAAATACCAAAATCTCAATTAAAATTAATATTAGAAAATTTTGAATATGCAGCAGAAAATAAAATCCCAATTTGTCAAGACACAGGAGTATTAAATTTTTTTATAGAATTGGGAAGTAATTTTCCACTTATATCTGATTATAAAGATATAATTAAAAAAGTAATTCAAAAAACAACAAAAACAATTCCTTTAAGAGGTAATAGTGTTGATCCAATTACTAATGAAAATCCCGAGAATAATATTGGTGAGAATTATCCTCCTATCTACTTAAAGATTAAAAATAATAATGATACTTTAAAAATTACCGTTTTACCTAAAGGAGGTGGTGCTGAAAATATTTCAAAATTGTTTATGTTGAACCCTTCAGAGGGATTAGAAAAACTTCAAGATAAAGTAATTAATGTGATTAAAAAAGCAGGGGGAATGCCATGCCCTCCGATCATTATAGGTATCGGTATTGGAGGTGATGCTAGTTATTGTATGAAATTAGCTAAAGAGGCAATATTAAGACCAATAAATAAAAGACATACTAGAAAAGACGTTGCTTGTATTGAGATAGAACTATTAGAAAAAATAAATAAATTAAATATTGGAACTATGGGTTTAGGTGGAAAAATTACTTGTTTAGATGTCCATATTGAAATAGCAATGCGCCATCCTGCTAGTTATCCTATTGGGTTAATTATTCAGTGTTATGCTCATAGATATGCATCTTTCGAAATAAATAAAGAAGGAGAGGTGGTATTTGATACATAATTTTACTTTACCAGTAACTTCAAATGATTTAAAATCATTAAATCTAAAAGATATTGTTTTTCTCAATGGTTTGATTATTACAGCTAGAGATCAAGCACATAAAAGAATTATTGCATTATCCAAAGAAAATAAATTACCTCAGGAATTAAAGAACCTGCAAGGTTTGGCTATTTATCATTGCGGTCCAATAACAAAAGAATGTAAAGATGAATATATCTTTATTTCTGGAGGTCCAACCACTAGCCAAAGAATGGATACACTGCAAAATGAAGTTGTGGATATTCTAGGAATAAAATTTATCATTGGAAAAGGGGGAATGAAAAATTTAAATACCAAAAATTGTCGTGTTGTATATTTAAATTTCACAGGTGGATGTGGTGCAATAGTAAATAAAAAAGTAAATCGTATTAGATCTGTTTTATGGAAAGATTTAGGATTATGTGAAGCTATTTGGTTTTTAGAAGTAAAGGAATTTGGACCATTAATAGTAACACAACTTAATGGAAAAAGTATCTAAACCAATAAAAGGAATAAAATCATACTCATTTTATTACAAATAATCTAGTCTTTATTCAATATCATTAAATATATACTATAAAAACTAAGTAATCTCTCCTATTATTCATTAAAAACATTTATAATCTCATCTTTTTCAGAGTATTTTAGTTGTGTTAATCTTCCATTAAAATCCTTTAAAAGTAGCCCTCTTTCTCTCTCGACAAATTTTCCAATAATTGCAGAATGAATATTATTTTTCGATAATAAGTTGATTAAATCCTCGCCATCTTTTTCCTCTATCACTATTAGTAAAGATCCAGAAGTAATAGTACCATAAGGATTTAAGTTAAAGACCTCACTGAGTTTTTTAGATTCAGGATGAATCTGGATCGCTTTTTCATGGACAATAACCCCTAGATTTGATGCTAATGCTATTTCTGCAATTCCCATAAATAATCCTCCTTCAGTGGGATCATGCATTGCCTTTATTTTATAATGTTTGTTCGCTAAAAGTGCTTCTTTAAAAACACTTATTCCGGGATTATATAAATAATTTTTACATCTTTCTATAAATTGTTCATCGAATCCTTTCATTTTTAAATATTTTTGTTTTTCTGTAGCTATAATCGATGTTCCTTCAATAAAAATCCCCTTAGTTAAAATTAATAAATTACCATATTCTGCTCCAGAAGTTTTAACTAACTTATTATGATCTACTTCTCCTATTAATGTTCCTATTATTATTGGGCGATTAAGTTTTTCTGTAATCTCTGTATGTCCTCCCACAATATTAATTTTCATAGATTTACATGTATCATGAATTTCTTTAAAAATGGATTCGATCAAATTCGAACTCGTGTTTTTTTCTGGTAACAAAATTGTTGATAAAAACCATTTTGGTTCTGCTCCCATAGATACAACATCATTAACATTAATATTTACTGCATAATAACCGATTAATTTAGAGATAAACGTAATTGGATCTGTTTTTATTACTAAATCTTTACTATTATTCATTCGAATTACAGCAGCATCCTCTCCTATTTTTGGTCCAACAATAAGCCTATTATCTTGGAAATTTAAATCCCAAACATAATTTTCAAACATTTTTTTAAGGATATCATATTTTATCTTTCCTGGTAAGAAAATATTTTTATCTGACATTATAAATTCACTATATCTTTCTTTCTCTTAACTTTATTTCTTTGATTTTTTAATTTTTTCACTGTAATTATATATGATAAGATAAATTTATACTATTAAAAAACTAAATTTTTAATGGAAAATAGAATTTAAATTAAACATATTTACCTTAATAATTTAATTAAAGAGGAATAATAATTAAAGATGGCTAGACCAAGTCCCTTAGATATATATACTCTTATTGATAAGTCCAATTGTAAGGAGTGTGGATATGATACTTGTATGGCTTTTGCATCAGATCTTTTAGAAAGGAGAATCAGTCTCGAGGATTGTACTCATCTAATGAAAGATCAGAAACAAAAGAAGAATTATTTAAAACTTAAAAAAATGATAACCCCTCCTCAGAAAGCTGTTCAAATCGGAAAAGGATCTCGTAAAATTGTAATTGGTGGGGAAGAAGTGCTTATGCGTCACCAATTAACATTCTATAACCAGACCGGTATTTTTATTGAAATTGCAGATAATCAAGAAGATATTATAGCTATTGTAAATTATCTCTCAAATTTAAAAATAGAAAGAATGGGTGAATCTCTTACTTTAGATGGTATTGCATTAAGATGTGTATCCAAAAATGGTGAAACATTTAAAAATACAGCAAAAATAATTGCTGATAATACAAATTTACCGATAATATTATGTTGTCTAGATCCTCAGATATTGATTAATACAGCAGATGAAATTAAGGATAACAAACCT
>CAZBEU010000294.1:0-2645 GCA_964491005.1 uncultured archaeon
TACCAAACTATTTAATGGACTATATATGAATTATGATTTCGAATGGTATATTGGATTGTTTTCAGAGAAAGAAAGTTCAATTGTTTCATATTCTCAAATAACAGGAAGAACATTTCATGTAGACTGGGATATTCCAATCCAAACATCGGGTGATTATTATAGAAATACATGGAATATTGATATTGCTAATAGAAGTATGTCCAATTATCGTGGAGTATGGTCCTTAGGAAGTGGTTGTCATACCCCTATGTGGATATTTCCAACTGTTTCAATTGGAGATCAAATTCCTATTGCTATCAGAGACATTGGAGATCATATTTTTGAAGTAAAGAATGTATCGTTATATGAAGTGGAGAACTATGGTGTTATGGAAGTGTATGTATTGCATGATATAACAACTAATAATGGATATGCATTATATGAAAAAAATACAGGGATTCTTGTTTCTGGTAAATTTTACTATAAGAATGATGATGGCTATACTTATTATTCATTAAACTTAACAATGGCACATAATAATCTTGAAATATTGAAAATTCTGAACTTAACAATTAATTCTCCAATTGAAAATTCTATTTTTGGCTCAACAACACCTAACTTTAGTATTTCAATTTCTGGTTCAAATATTAATTATACATGGTATACATTGAATGGTGGGAAACCTATCTACTATCTTGGAGCAAATGGAATAAATACAGGTAGTATTGATGCAACGACTTGGATGTTTTTAGATGAAGGATCTATTACTATTAGATTCTATGTAAATGATACCGCTGGAAATCTAATATCTGATGAGATTTTTGTAATTAAAGATGTATCACCACCAAAGATAATCATTAATAGTCCTAAATACTTAGATGATTTTCGTAGAGATTCACCCTCTTATGAAATTAATATTACTGAAGCTAATATAGAATATACATGGTACACTCTGAATAATAGTGGGCCAATATACTTTTTAGGAATTAATGGAATAAACAAGGGTATAATTAATTCAGATATTTGGAATGAATTTAATAATGGTCCTATTAATATTACTTTTTATATTAATGATACAACAGGAATTATAATATTTGATACTGTTTTAATACATAAAAATGTAAAAGTAGGTTCACATGGAGGAATTCCAGGGTATGATATATATATAGTATTTGGATCTATAAGTATAATTTTATGTATACTATTTGTAAAATTTGGAAAGAAAAATAAATTTTAATTCCTTTTTTTTAATATTTTAAATTCGGATTTATATATAATTAATTTTTAATAGATGGATTTCCAATAATTGATTTTTGATTTAAAAGAAAACATAGAAGTCTCGATTATAATTTATATATTCATAGATATAGTGAATTTATTCCACTTTTATATTCTCTATCCTTGCAGAGATTTATTATGGAGTTGGGAGGAATTGAACGAAAAATATATACAGGGTATATACACCATGTTAATTTTTTACCTTTAGGGTAAAAAAATACTTTTTTTGGTCTCTAAGTCCGACAGAATATAAAATTACAGTCATACCTCAGCCATTGGAAGAAAATATTAAATATCTAATTTAAAAAATTAATATATATCTTATTTTCTTATCCTTTCATAGATATAACATTATTTATAATTAAAGTTTAAGACATAGAACTCTATTTAGTTATTTTATTATCATTTTCAATCTTAATCGTAAAATAACTATTTTGCAAAGCTCACATTTCTGACCGATTTCCTCTTTCTTATTAAAGAACAAGAGGAATAATATTTAAATGAGAGATTTTGCCTATAATATATAACCCTATAATAATTATTTTGAAAGTGTAAAATCAATTGATTCATATTTTCGAGATAGAATAATTGAAAAGTTAAATATTATTGTTTTTAAAATCTCAGTTATAAATTTGTAAGCGTCTATTAGAAAGTATATTGATTAGAATTCAATAAATTTATTTCCTTAAATTTCTTTTATTGTAATGAAAAAAAATAAACATATAGAAATAAAATGAAAGTATATCTTGAAAAAGAAGTAGCTGAGGATTTAGTTGGTTATAAATTGAGAAATATTCAAGAAAATATTCAAAAAATATTAAAAAGATGGAATGAAACTGAATCAACTACTTTTTTAGAAAAAGCAAAAAATGGTATATATTCTGAAGCTGAAAACGATGCAATAGATCTAAAGCAACTATTACTTGAAGAAAATAAATTAAATATCCTAATAAATTCGTTTTAGATGTGAAATTTATGACGGGTCGGGATAAACTTATTATTGCACGTAAAATATTATTAGAGAATTTACTTCCAAAAATTAAAAATGAATTTATTGATGATGAATGTCCAGTTTTAAAAATTACATTTTTTAAAGGATTAATTCTCTATATCCGTTATAATGACTATGATGAATATTCTTATCAATTAATCTATTCACAGAAAAAACTTGACAGAATTCGTTATGACAACTATGATGATATATGGGATGTAATTTCCAAACCACATCATTTTCATCCTAAAGGGGAAAAAACTGCTATTGAAAGCCCTATGAATGGAGATCCTAATTATGATATGCCAATTTTGATAAAAAAGTTTTTAATTAACTTATAATCTTCAAATATTAAATAAGAATTCAATTCCATTTTTTGACTTAAAAATCTTTTTCC
>CAZBEU010000295.1:0-4100 GCA_964491005.1 uncultured archaeon
TGCTTTATAAAAGTAGAAAAACAGCTTGGTCAAGAACTCAAAAGCACTTAATAGCATTATTATCTTTAGGAATATTTCTAACAATCTTTTTACCTATTATACCTTATTTTTTGACATTATTTTCTGATCTTAATAACAAAAATATAGTTTACTTACATATACCTCGTTTTTTTTTTCAGAATATAGGAATGATACTAATAGGATTTACATTTTTTCAAGCAAGTAAGAAACCATGGCTATTACAACGTCAGAGAATTCATATGCTTCTTGTTTATTCTGAAACAGGGATACAGCTTTATTCCAAAATATTTGGAAAAGAACTTAAAGATCGTGATTCTGAGCTCTTAACAGGTGCATTTTCTGCTATTTCTTCCTTATTAAAAGAAGCAACTAAAACCTCAGGTCATATAGAGACAATTATCTTAGAAGGACGTGAATTAAAAATAATTAAAAAAGATTATTTTCTATGTGCATTAATCGTAGATTATACTACCCAAGCATCTGAAATGGCTCATAATTTTTTTGCTAATGATTTTGAAAAAGAATTTTCTAATGAATTAAAAAACTTTATGGGAGATGTTTCCATGTTTGGACGAGCAGATTCTATAGCGAAGATTTATTTCTTTGAGTGACTCATTAAATTAATCCGTTTTTTCTATCATTGGAAGAGAATTAGTTAAAATATTTATTGCATTATTCATACCATTTTCTAAATTTGAATGAATTTCATTTGAGTTAAGAAGATCATATTTTGTTCCAGGTAAATCAGAAACAGATAATATAGATGTTGTATGTAAGTTAAATTTATTTCCCAATAAAAATAATATTGAAGATTCCATATCTATTGCTTCTATTTTTCTAGATCTTATAGCATTTAGAAATTCATATGTTTCACAAAATAGTGCATCAGTAGTCCATAAATCTACTTTTTTTGTTTGTTTTTTAATATTAGTTAGACCATGATTAAAAATTATATTATTCAATTTATCATTTGGTTTCGATATATATATTTTTTGAGCCCCCGCTACTATATTTTGGAATTGTCCAATAGGATTATCAATTGATTCTAACTGATTTATTAAATCTGGATGAGTTAAAATATATTGGTTTGTTGTACCATCACCACAATATGCAAGATTAGGAATAATTATATCTCCTATATCAATATTATTTTCTAATTCATTTATTCCTCCACAAATATCAATTCTAATTATTTTTTTTGCTTTTGTTCTTTTTAAACACTCTAATAAAATCGCCATATTTGGGCAACCAACTTCACATTTAATAACACTAACTCGAACATTATTAAGTATTCCATTGTAAACTCGTCCTTTTTTACTCATATTAGCTAAACTGTTTACAATTCTTTTCATCATATATTTTATTGTTGGAAGGATTACAATTTCATTAATATTTGAAGGGATAGTTTCTAAAAAGATTTTAATTATTTTTTCATCTACACTAATAAATTTTAGTCCTAAGTTTAACAATTCACTTTTTATAAGATTTTTCATAATAATAATTCCAATTATATTTTATAAGTCCTAATCTAATTATTGAGAGACTTATATTTCTTAAGAAATAATTTAATTTATCTCTTAAGCTTTTTTATATTTATTATATTCAAGCATAAAAATAAATTAAATCGTGTTTTGCCCAAATGAACAATAGATTTATTAAAGATAACAGAATTACAAATGAGTTTATTGAATCATACACTAAAACTAATTATAGAATTATAGGAGAACACAAACATACGGCAATAAAACCATGTCATTGGTTGGAACAAAAATTAATGACAGGTAGAAATAATAGAAACTGCTATAAAGGAATATTTGGTATAGAAAGTCATAGATGTTTGCAAAACACTCCTTCTTTACCATTCTGTAATCACCAGTGCGTTTTTTGTTGGCGAGATATAGAACAAGGATCATTAGGTTATAAATTTGTTGTTGAACCTGACGATCCAAAAGATCTTATTGATATTATGATAAAACATCAACAGGATATTATTCAAAATCATTTGCCTTTACAGAGATATATTGATAATTATGAAATTATGAATGATATTCTTTATTTCATGTTTATTGATAATGGGTATCATAATATAGAGTCCATAAGCGAGAATATTCATGTTAGTAAAAATAAAATTGAACGGGCACTTAATCTTTTGAAAAATCAAGGGTTTATGACTCCTTCTGATAATTCTCTAAATTTTTTCAAGCTTGATGACGATATTAAGAGATCTCTAAATTCAAAAGATGAGATTGAACTTTTAGTAAATCGTTTAATTACTACTCCAGATGAAATAATAAATATCCATAATGAAGCCTTATATCCAAATCATGCTGCCATATCCCTTGATGGAGAACCTCTACTTTTTCCACGAATATCTGAACTTGTAGAGGAATTTAGAAAGAGAAAAATGACTACTTTCATAGTAACTAATGGTACATTACCAACGACTATTTCCAACATGGATGCACTCCCATCTCAATTGTATATTACCCTTCCAGCTCCAAATGAAGAATTATATAAGAAAATATGCAGACCTATGATTAAAAATGGTTGGAGTAAAATTCAAGAATCTCTTGGACTTTTAAATTCTCTCTCTACAAGAACGTTGATAAGGCTTACAGCAGTAAAGAATTTAAATCTAAAAAAGGAGTATATAGATGATTATATTAAAATAATTGAAAAAGCAAATCCTAACTTCTTTGAGATAAAAGGATTTACATTACAAGCAAAAGCATTGGAAATTGAAAATCGAGTAAAAGAAAATAGATCAATACAAGATTACTTTCCTGATTTTAATTTTTTAAATACTATTGCTAAGGAATTTGAAGAAAAAAGTGGTTATCCTATAATATATCGAAATAAACCAAGCAGAGATATATTATTTGCTGTTAATTGGGAAAAAGAAAATTCTCCTATTATTAAAACACCATAATTAACACCAGCTAATTATTCATTAAAAGATATATAAAATCCTTTCCATTATCTATAAGTCCATATTCTCCGTTCTTAGCATTTTTTTCAGAAAATATTCGTGGATTATTTATTTTTAGTTGTGGATTATAAATAACAAAAGGAACTGGTTCTCTTGAATGTGTTCTTATTTCACATGGAGTAGGATGATCAGGTAAAATTGCGATACATAATTCTTGATTGAATAGTTCTTCTGCTTCAAATATAGGTTTTACAATATATTGATCAAAATCTTTCAAAGCATTCATTTTCTTTTGATAATCACCTGTATGAGCCATTTCATCTATTGCTTCAATGTGAAGATAAACAAAATCTTTTGTTTTTAATTCTTCTAAAGCTGCCTTCACTTTACCTTTATAATTTGTATCTGGTAATCCTGTTGCTCCCTTAACATAGATCGGATCTAATCCCGCTGCAATTCCTATTCCAAAGATCAAATCAACAGCAGAAATCACAGATCCATTCAAACCAAATTTCTTACTAAATGGTTCAATATTAGGCTTTTTACCTCCACTCCATGGAAAAATATGTGATGCTATCCGTTTTCCTTTAGATTGTCTTATTTGATTTATTTCATGACTAAGTAATAATTCATTACTCTGATTTATTAAGTCAATAATTAATTCAGAAGTTCTAATTGCTTTATTATTTTTTGGATCTTTAGGTTTAGGGAGAAAATCTTTATAATTTTTATCAAGAACGTCATGTGGTGGTGTAGTTTCGATTTCTTCAGAAAATATATTTCCATTTAGTCTTAAAATATGACGATATTGAATCCCAGGGAAAAAATCAACACCATCAATTTTAATCTTAGATTGTAGATGATTTATTAAAGTTCTTCCTTCTTCTGTAGTAATATGACCAGCAGAATAATCTTTAATTAAGTCATTTTCAATTGTAATCAGATTACATCTAAACGCAATATCAGAATCATTTAAAGGGACACCGGCACTTAGAGCTTCTAATGGACCTCGACCTGTGAGATCTTTTTCTGGTCGATAACCCATTATAGACATATTAGCGCATTCACTTCCAGGTTTCATACCATCGGGGACAGTTTTTAATAAACCCATCCTACTAATACTGGCAATTTGATCTAAATAAGGTGTCTC
>CAZBEU010000296.1:0-2356 GCA_964491005.1 uncultured archaeon
TTAACAAAATCTTCATACTATTTCAACTATAGCCAATTTTTTCTTAATTTTGTGATAATTAATAATATTAATGACCCAAAATAATAATTACTAAAAATTTAAAAATATTGTGAGGAAAACTATTTGAAAAATATTTTTTCTGATTTGATAAATATTTTGGATAAATTAGATGAAGATCGTGAAGAGATCTTAAAAAAATCTAGAGATATAGTTAGAGATTGTAGTGTTGCTATTAAATCAATTCATAGAGGGGATGAACCAACCTATCACGATAATATTAATAAAATTAAAAGTGAAATTAAAGTTTTAAAATCCCTTGTCAGTTCAAATCCTGGACATTTTTATCGTCATCTTAAAACTCCTGAACAAGAATATGTTGAAGCAGTAACATTATATTCAATTATACAAAAAAATACAATTCCTAGCTATATAGATCTTGAAGTTGATGCTTTACACTATGTGCTTGGTTTAGCAGATGTAATCGGAGAATTAAGACGACATCTCTTAGATAATATTAGATTATCGAAAAGACAATCTCTCGAAGATATATTAGATAAAATGGATGAACTATATACATATTTATTCTCACTTGATTATCCAAGCGGAATGACAAAGGATTTAAGACATAAGACTGATGTTGCCAGAAATATAATTGAAAGAACTCGTGGAGATATAACTCTTTCTATCCAAATGAATAAACTTATAGATTTATTAGATAAATCAACTAAAGATAATAAATGAAAAGATAGTTAAGAGAATATTGTGAACTAATTAGTATAATCATAATTATAAAAATATCATAAAAAAATTCTAATAAAATCAAAAATTTTCTCTATCATTAAAATGTATAGAGAACCCTCATTATTTTATTTATACATATTCATAAAAAAACAGACTAATTGAATAATAATGCCTTTTGATACTAAAGATATTATAAGAGAAGCAAAAAAAAACTATGAAAAAGCATGGTTAAAATCAAGAGATTTATTAACATTAAAAGGAAATTTGTTTAATCTCCAAAAAAAGGGGAAATCTCATCCTGTTTCTGATTTTATAGACAATGCAAAAAAAAAAATTATCAAACTTGGATTTGAAGAGCTAATATTACCTATGTTTGTTGAAGAAGAAGATATCTACAAACAATATGGTCCTGAAGCCGTTTTGATTTTGGATCGGTTATTTTATTTAGCAGGGTTACCTCGACCAGATATAGGTATATCAAATGAGAAGGTAGAAAAAATACAAAATATTGTATCTAATTTTGAAAAAATAAAGGAACTTAAGCAGATTTTTAGAGAATATAAAAAAGGAGAAATCGAAGCAGATGATCTTATTGAAGTTTTTGTTGAGAGATTGGAAATTAAAGAAAATCAAGCAACAGAGATAATTGATAAAATCTTCCCAGAATTAAAGGATTTAAAACCAATTCCAACTAAGACAACATTAAGAAGCCATACTACTGCTCTTTGGTTTAAAGTTTTAAGTGAACTAAAAAAGAAAAAACCTTTACCACTTCAATATTTTTCAATAGCAAAAAAATTTAGGAGGGAACAAAAGATAGATTCAACACATTTATATGATTCATATACTCTCTCTTTAGTTGTTATGGCAGAACCAATCTCTTTAGAAGATTGTCAAAAAATTGCACTTGAATTATGTGAAAAGTTAGGATTTAGTAGTAGTAAGGTTGAAATTAAAAAAGCTACATCAAAATATTATGCCCCTCAAACTGAATTTGAAATTTTTGTAGAACATCCAAAAACCAAAGAATGGATTGAAATAGGAGATGGTGGATTTTATAGTCCTGTAAGTTTAGCTCAATATGATATTGAATTTCCTGTATTTAATATTGGATTTGGTATCGAGAGAATTTGCATGATTAAAACAGAAATTGAAGATATTAGGAAACTCGTATATCCATATTTTTATGAAAATATTTCTTTTACTGACAAAGAAATCAGCAAAGGTGTTCATTATAAATTTATTCCGCTTACTGAAAAAGGGATTGAAATTAAAAATGCAATAATAAAGACAGCTAAAGAAAATAAAGATAAAATATCTCCAATTGAAATAAAAGTATGGGAAGGAACTATTAAAGATAAGAAAATCGAAGTTTCCATCTGGGAAAATGATAAAGGTGTGAAACTTCTTGGGCCTGCTGCTTTAAATAAGGTATATATTTCTGACGGTGCCGTACTAGGAATATCTCCTGAAAAAATAGATTCACATGGAAAGATTATTGACACTGGAATAACATATCTCGAGGGTATTGCTTCTGAAATGGCATATAATATTGAAATATTTCTTGATCAAAATAAAGATACTTATGAACATCGTGTTAAAATGTGTTATAGAG
>CAZBEU010000297.1:0-5950 GCA_964491005.1 uncultured archaeon
GTTGGTCACAATTACCTTTGCAATCTGGAGTATATTTTGATGGAGGAGATTCACTATATAGCGCAGGAGCTGCTGCTGCTGCCAGAGAAACTATTATAAGTACTTATGGCTGGACAATAACAGATGGTGGACAAGTACCACCTTAGATAATCTATATCCTTTTTTTTTTCCTTATTTTCTTTTTTAACGTATTACCTAATTTCTAGCTCAAATGAGTTGAAAAATAATCAATCAATAATTTTATGATAGTTTTTTACGCAATTGTCACGATCATCAAAAAAAAAGCAATTAATCACCCATAAAATAAAGGGAATTATTTCCCAAATACCAAAAAGATTTTAAATTCCATATCATTTTTATAAAATATCACACAATTGATTGATACAATCTAATATATCAAAAAAAACAATCTATTGGATTGAAATTAATCAAACAATATATAAAGAAAAAAAAATATAATTGATGAAAAATGGTCAAAGAAAAACCACATCTTAATTTAGTTATTATTGGACACATTGATCAAGGTAAATCAACCATGATGGGGGCTTTACTCATTCAAACTGGCGCAGTCACTGAAAGAGAAGCTCGAGAACTCGAAAAAATCGCTAAAGAATACGATAGAGATTCATGGTCCGCTGCTTATGTCTTTGATAAATTAAAAGAAGAAAGACAAAGAGGAATCACCATCGATCTCGCTTTCAGAAAATTCGACACCGAAAATAAAACATTCACCGTTATCGATGCACCAGGACATCAAGACTTCGTCAAAAATATGATCACTGGCGCAAGCCAAGCTGATGCCGCAGTACTCGTCATCTCAGGTAAAAAAGGTGAAATGGAAGTAGGCATCGCAGCAAATGGACAAACCCGTGAACACGCATATCTCGCCCAAACCCTCGGCGTAAAACAACTCGTCGTGGCCGTAAATAAAATGGATGTATGGGAATATAAAAAAGAAAGATATGACGAAGTAGTCGCCGCATCTTCAGCTCTATTAAAACAAATCGGATTTAATGTAAAGAAAATCCATTTTGTCCCTGTAAGCGGTCTAAAATCTGAGAATCTCGCTCAAAAATGCGATAAAATCCCATGGTACGATGGACCAACCTTACTTGAAGCTCTTGATGAATTTGAAATGCCTGAAAAACCAACAGGTAAACCTTTAAGAGTACCTATTCAAGACGCTTATAAAATTAAAGGTACAGGCGTTGTCCCTGTCGGAAGAGTCGAAACTGGTATCATGAAAAAAGGAGACCAAATCATTATCCAACCAGGCGGATTCACTGGCGAAATAAGAAGCATGGAAATGCACCATGAAGAAATCCCTCAAGCAGAACCAGGTGATAACATCGGGTTCAGCATAAGAGGACTCACCATCGATAAAGTCGCTAGAGGAGATTGCCTAGGACATCCAAACAACCCACCAACAGTCATCTCTCCAAAAGGAAATTGGACCGGTCAAATCATCGTAATTTGGCACCCAACAGCAGTCGCTCAAGGATATACTCCTGTCGTACACGCACACACTGCTCAAGTCGCTTCAAAGTTCATTGAACTATCCAAAAAACTCGATCAAAAAACTGGCGCCGTCATCGAAGATAACCCTAAATTCATGAAAAAAAATGAAGCTGGAATCGTAAAACTTCAACCAATCAAAAAGCTCTGCTTAGAGAAGTATGAAGATATCCCAGAGATGGGAAGATTTGCAGTAAGAGATATGGGGCGCACAGTAGCCGTTGGCATTGTTAAGGACATCGAAACAGGCTTATAGATTAATTAGACAAAAGATACTCTCATTTCGGCTTACCGATTTGAGATTATAATTTTTTAGTTTTCATTTTTTTGTTATTACTTTTTTTTACAGTTTTTTTATATTCAGCCTTATACAATCTCAGTCTCAATAAGTCTTAATTTTTTTATTTAAATACTTTGAATTGAATTCTCTTATAAATTTACAGATAAGTGAATGAATTATGGGAGGGAAAATAGGAGTAGAAGAGGCACTTCAAGTATCTTTTATGTGTTATGATCAATTGATTGAGATACGTGATCCAGAGAATTTATGGAAGAAATTAAAGAATATTCTTGTCTCTCGCGGGGAGGTTTTGAAATTTCGCTATGAGGGGCAAATCATTAACTTGGTTGTTCTTAATCATACTCCCGAGCCGGGAATTGTGTACATTTCAGAGAATACAAAGTTATTTATTCAATCCGGGGAATATCGGATTCGCTTATCGCAGATGAAGGAGTTGTATTTACAATCTTAGTGGACGAGGACGAAGTAGAGGAAGAGGATGATATTTTTAATAATTTAGAGCAGATCTGGTATTCTTGGGTAAAAATCACTCAAATTCCTTTAAAAATCGAAAAGGAGCAAATTGTAACCCTTGAGGGTGATCAGATAGAAATGCAAAAGACGTGGATGTATGATCTTTTTAACGATAATTCTGTTTATGGTGTAGAGATTGTATGTGGGTCTTATTTTTCAATGACGTTTTTTAAGGACGAATATTCTCAGAATGCTGCGATAAATCAAGGTGTTAAATTATTACATCTATTGGAATTTA
This sequence comes from uncultured archaeon, assembly GCA_964491005.1. Lineage (GTDB taxonomy): Archaea > Asgardarchaeota > Lokiarchaeia > Sigyniarchaeales > SOKP01 > JAFGOA01. The sequence continues at coordinate 2,568 of CAZBEU010000297.1, forward strand.
AATTTCCAAGATTAGCAGGCGAAGTGGAAGGTCTAATTGGTGATGTTTTAAAAAATAATAATGATTTTGCTCTTTATGAAATACGAGTACCTGAGCAATCTATGAAAGATTACGATTTTTATCCTATTTTGAATTTTATTATTAATTTTTTTAAACAAGTAAGCGTTGAAGCAGTAAAATTATATATTTTCTGGCAAAAAGACGATTCAAAAGACAAGAATTATAAAAATGGGATTTTAGATATTAAAATTTGTGATCATTACAAGGTCAAGCTCTATATTAAATATGAATTTACTGAAGGTATATCAACAAAAGAAAGAATTAGGTTGTTAAAGGATTTTAATGTCCCTTTGGAATGCTTAACTACCCTTCTCGTAGCCCGATTAAGAATAAGCGGGGAAATATTTGCGATTTCAAATGAAAAATGGGATGATATTTGTTCTTTTAATGTTTTTTGGGAGAATAATTTTAATGAAGAAACGGGGGTAAGATATAAGTATATTGCGAATACGATATCGAAAGACCGTCTTCCCTGTTTTTTGAGTCCTAATTTTGTTGATTTTAATTTTTTATCCTCGCTCCCAATTCCGAAATCGCGGATATTGGAGCATGAAAATATTTATTTTTTAAGCCAAGAGAGCAAAGAAAATGATATTATTCTTGGTAAGTATATTTCAAATGGACTTATAACGAGTAAAAGAGCATTAATTTCCTTATCTTCTTTTTCACAGAGCGCTGTTATTTTTGGTCAGTCTGGGATGGGTAAGACGCGACTTCTTGCTTATTTATCGAGAGAGTTTTATGAAAAGGCACCCAATATAGGTATTTTATATTTAAATTTGAGAAAGGGGAATCAAGACTGTTATTATTCGTATGATATGAAATTGCAATATAAAGATCCAGCTTTTAAGGTTCCGTATTATGTTGAGGCGTCTTCCTATTTTAGGGATAAATACATTTCTGAGACGGTAATGTATTTAACAACATGTTTGGGATTGAAGCACCCCGTCGATAAAATTCTTTCAAATGTTATGTGGCGTTTTGTTAGGAAATATGGAGAATTACCAGAATCTCTTGAGTGTTTATTTTATAATTTATTGGGGTATTATGAAGCCTATCCCTATGGTCGGGAATACCAAGATAATATAGTGAGAGCAATTGAGAATCGAGTGGAATCGTTATTTGCTGATAAGGAGGTTGTAGATGTTAGCATGGTATCTATTGATTATCTAGATACGTATAGAGAGGCAAACGATGCAAATATAGATGCAAACGTGGAAATTAATAAGGATGGTGGGATTAAAGGTAAAGAAACAGAAGGGGCAGAGCTATCTCAAAACTCATCCTTAGTAAAATTAAAAGAAAAGCCCAGATTGATTCAATCGTCCTATTTTGGCAGTATTATACGGCGTAGAAAAGGTTCCTCTCCCCTTGCTTGGTTCAAAAAGTGGCGTTCTGGCAAGAAAATCTTTATAGATCTTTCGATGTGTAATATTCATGTGAAGCGTTTTTTGAGTTGCGCAATTTTTCAAATGATTCGGACCCTCACTCCTAATATAGAGTCCAATTTTCTTGAAAATCTTATTATTATTGATGAGGCGCACCAGTTATTAGAAAAGCCAATCATTCGTGATGCCCATGATGATGATTGTATTACCCGCGAAGAGTTGGAGAAGATAATGGCTATTTTTATTAATGAGTTTCGCGGGAGGGGGCTTTCGTTTATATTTGCCGATCAGTCGCCCCATTTATTATTTAATTGTGTCTCAACGCAACCCAGTCTAAAAATTTTATTCCGCTTGAGTTTTGAGAGCAGTGAACTCTTTACAAAAGATAAATCAGAATTGGATTTGATTACGTTTCAGAAGAATCGTTCAGCCTTAGTAATAAATAGTGTGAATTCAGAGCGCTATATGATTCAGACTTGCGAGCATTCATTTTTCCAAGAAAAATCTTTTGAAAAAAAAAGAGAAATATGGTATGTTCGATTACCAAAAAAAGAAGAATCTATGGGTCATGAGCAAAGTAATGCAAGAACTTGTTTAATTCTCAAATATATTAAAGAAAATCAATTAGTTATAGTTATACCTTTTACAAGTACTTTAGAGACTAACAGATTTCCATATACTTTAATGATTAAAAAAGATGCTATAAATAAATTGGAAAATGATTCAATTGCATTAGTAGATCAATTAAAATCTATTAGTCTAGAAAGGTTTTTTAGAAAAATTGGAGATTTAGATAAGGAAATATTTGGATCAATTATAGAATTAATAAGAGATCTTTTAAATATCTAATATTTTAGTGTTTATATTAAATTTAATTTATCTAATCACAAAAAGATTTGCATCTCTATAGTCTTCCCTTAATTCTCTTTCTTTAATAAATCATTATCATTTATGTATCTTCTAGGATAATATTTTATAACCCCAATTCCAGCAGTCCGATTTCCTCCTACATTAGTATATTCACCAAGTCTGCATAAAATTTCTAACCATTTACAATTTCCTAGATAATCTTGATTAACAAATTTATAATCAAATTCTCTATTAATTTCGTGTAAAACGTGTTTATAATAATTTTCATTGATTTTAGATATGCTATAGCTGACGTTTCCCAAACCACCTATAATCGGTTGAGGTTTACCAATTTCCTTTCTTACAGTTTTCATTCGATATCCACTAATATATAAGTGAGCATTAATCCACTTTATAAAGGTATCTCTTTCAATCTCTGAGTCTTTTTTATTCATATCATTCCAAATATTTGCTAAATTTCCAAATAAAAGATTAGGAAGTGGAATTCTTACTGGATAATTGCCCTTACTTGTATTAAAATATACTGAGGTGGGAAAGTTAACATTAAAATTTTTTATAGGTTTTGATATATCTAATAACTGTTCAAGATTAATTTTTTCAAATTTAATCTGAGAAATATAATAGTCTTTTTGTCCAATCTTTAATTTAACTTTTTCAGAAGAAATAATATCTTTAACAAGAGCATTATTAAGTTCTTCCATATAAGAGACTAAAATAAAATCTATTTTTGGAATTTTATTATGGATTATACAGTTAATCGAGTAAGGACGAATTTTTTCAAATTCATGAAAGGTGTGAATTAATTCAGGTTTAATTTCTTTTAACCATTCCATAATCACTCCACGAAAGATATATCCGTATGGATGTTCATATGGTTTTATTTGACCATCTTCTGGATATAACTCAAAAATTAGTTTTATCATAATTTATTTCTAATAAAATTATTTAATATTATTATTTATTAATCTATTTTTATTTTGTCTAGAAGAACATAACTAATATATGATATATACCAAATTAAATTAGAGAAGTGAACTACCATATAAATGACGTAGCTTCCTACGA
>CAZBEU010000298.1:0-3086 GCA_964491005.1 uncultured archaeon
AATAAATAAGACTTTGATTAAAAAAACAAAAGAATCTGAAATTTCTCATTTATTCTTTTTTTTTTATTTTTTGAGATAAAAGTTTCCAAATGAAAAATATATAAAATAAAATTTCAAACAAAAAACCTATTGACATAACAATACTTAATGCAAAAGAATAAATAAAAGCTAGGCTGATATCAGGAATTAATAAACACATATTTGCAACTATCCCTATATAAGCAACTTTTTTTTTTACAATATCTGAATTAATTAATAGCAAAGATAGTGTCAAATTCGTGGTAAAGAATAAAGTACGACCCGTTTCTTGTGTAATTATATATAAGATTATTCCTAGAAAGGGTTGAATTAATAGCAAGATTTTACCTATTTTATTACATTTAATAAGGATTGGAAAAATAAAAATACACATAATGGCTAATAAGATTAAAATTATCATATCCAATGCATTTACTCCAAATAATGATTTTTCTCCTATGATTCCTCCGTGTAATTTTATCAGTTTTATTATAAAAACATTTTCAAATGTTTCTATACCATTTAACCCTATTTCGATTAATGCTGATAAAAGAATAAATAAAATAATTATAAGTGAAAATACAGTTAAAAAAAAGGACCACAGATTAAGCATGTTTAAAAATTTAGTATTAATATTTTTCATAATTATATTTTCATATGATAACATCCTTAAAAATATAATAATTATTCAAAGACATATCATATAGTCAAACTTAAAATCATTTCTTTTTTTTTAAAAAACGAATTTATTATAATCATTTTTATAACTTATTTTTTCTATTAAAAAGAGAAAATCTGTATTTCTGAAGATAAATACACATTATCTATTTCAAAAAATAATTTAATGGTTTTTATCAACTAAAGGTATTTTCTATGTTATTTTTCTATAAAATTTTAATTTTGCAACTTTTGATAGATTATTATTTATATTTGAAATTAGATATTAATAGTATATATAAAAAAAGTGATAGAGGGAAATGGTTAGCGAAATACTTTTTTATTCGATTTTAACAGTTTTGGTTGTGGTATCGGTGATTTTTGTGTTGTTTGTTATATATGTATTGAAAATGATGCCTCATCCTTTGATGATGAAAGTACTATCGACATTACATGCAACATTATTTGGTTATGAAACGGCTTTAATTGAATTAATTGGTCCAAGAGGGTATAAATCTCATGTATTTCCTAAAATTATTGAAACAATTAAACAATTAAAAGGTGAAAATGAATTAATTGATGCTGTGGTTAATGCTTCTACTCCTAAAGAAGCAATGCAAAAATGGATAGATGTACTTACATTAACACGAATAGCTAAAGATGCTCATTTAGTAGAAGTTAACGAAGATCATTTTGTTATTAATATACCTCATTGTAGTATGTGTGATCCTATACATGAGATTATGGGATTAGATGCTAAAGGAATATGTCCAATGGCAATGATTATTGCAGCAGCTAGTTCTTTTGTAAATAATGATAAAAATCCTGTGATTGATTATAGTAAAATTAACCCACTTGGAACATCTACAGTATTAAAATTTGAAAAACAAGAGCTATAACAATAATTTAAAGGAGGATGAGGTTTATGATAAAATCATTTTTAATATTAAATAGTGCTGGAGTTCCTTTATATACAAAAACAATTGAAAAAGTTTTTGATGAAACGCTAGTAAGCTGTTTTCTTAGTGCTATACAAAGCTTTGCTCATGGTATGGAGAATGCATGTATTGATAAAATAGATATGGATAAAATGACATTTTTCTATGCTTTTAAGGGTCCTATCTATTCGATTATTGTAGCAGAAGCAATTGATGAGGTAGAAAATAGAGTGTATCGAATTATTGCAGAAAAACTGGGTAGGGCATTTATTGACAAATATTCAATTAAGTTTATCGATGATAATAGTATAAATATAAATTGTTATTCGGATTTTGATGATGAGTATGATAAAATCACTTCTAATTTTTATAATCTATTAGCTATGAGTCAACGAGATTTTATTTCTGAATTTTTTGTAAAAGCGGCTTCAGACAAAGATATTTTGGGATTAGTGGTTTATGATTTAGAAAATGATAAATTTATTGCGCATGATATCCCTAAAGAGATTTCAAAGAATTCATTTGAATCTTTCAGTGCAATGTTTTTTACTTTTATAGATAGACTCGCTAAAGAATTAAATGCAGGTAAAATTAATGAAACACTTATTAGGGCTAAGAATTATTGGATTGGCGCGATAAGAAAAGCAAATCTAGCTGTTTTTATGATTTTTTCTCATAAATTTTTTGGAAATATTCTTCCAGATTTCGTTGGAAAACCTCTTGAACCCAAAACGAGAAGCTATAATATTTAAATTACTTTTTTATTATAATTAATTATTCTTTTTTTCAATAATATTAATTCTTTGATATTATAAAAAAGAAAGTATTCTAATTTGTATTTGGAATTTTTTCTCTAAAATAATTAATATTAATATCACAAAAACAAGAATCAATTAATTCGATTTCCTCTAATTCATGGGTTGAAATCCTGTTAGGATCATTGAAATTTTTTGCAGCCCAAATTAATTTATTAAACCTCTGATGATGATTGTGAAATCTCTTATTAGCATACTCTTTTGCTTGTTTTGTATATAATAAAAATGGCCAATCGCTTCCCTCCATGAGAAGTAACTCCCTTGCGATTTGTTTAAGAATTCTTAATTGTTTTTCATCATTATTAGATATGGAAACAAGAACTTGTTCAAATTCTTTTATTGTTCCATTAATATAAGACCATATCCACCTATGTTCTTTATTAAACCATACTTGAAATAGACCTCCTTCTCCCCAACTACTTTTTTTCATATTTATTAAAGAAAATTTATTCTTATATTTAGACACGTAATCTGAAATTGTTATCATTTCTATATTTTCATGATTATAGATCAATTCAAATATACTCTTTAACCATTCTATACCTTCCATCCACCAATGTCCATAAAGTTCGAAATCATAAGGAGAGATAATAATTCCTTTCTCACCATAATTTTTGCTAAAATCTTCAAGTTCATTATTTAAGATTTGAACAAAATG
>CAZBEU010000299.1:0-5602 GCA_964491005.1 uncultured archaeon
TATCTTCCACTCGTATCTTCATTATAAAAATATGATATTTTTTTTCTAAAAGTTCTATTGAATCATCAAATAATTTAAATTTTGTAATATCAAAAAAATATGATTTCATTTCCTTAGTTTTTCTTTTTAGAGCTTGTAAAAAGAATAAAAATGCATTTTCATCTTCTTCAATTGAATAATCAAATATAAATAAATGGAAGCTACAATCTTTTAATATTTTTGCTTTTTGTGTAAAAAGCATACAATCAAATACTTTATAATATAACATTAAGGATTCTTTTCTTTCAAAATAGGATTTAATTTTCCATCCTTTCTCTAATAAAGGTTTCAAATAAGGTTGTAAACGTATATCTATTTCATCGTAAGAAATTTCCATTCCTTCTGAAAAAATAGAATGAAATTCATTGGAATAATTTTCTTGGATATCTTTTATTTTATTTAAATCATTTTGTTTACTTCTGATTAAATTATTTAAATAATCTATTGGATCTACAGCTATAAATATAGTTGCATTTTTAGATTTTTCTGCAAAACCACTTTCTTTAACACAGTTTAATTCTATTAACTTATGGAGGATTGAATATATATTTGTTCTCTGAAGTGGTAATGTATGAGCTAATTCTTTTACAATACTGCCTTTATCTCCTGATCTTAAAAGAGCAAAATATATTAGAGCTTCATTATAGCTTAAACCTGTTTTTTGTAGAATTTCTATAAGATTTTCTTCTTTTTTTTTGAAGTTCATATTAATAAGAGTAATGTGTCAGAGTGTCATTGACAGACATAATTTTTATATAGTTTTAATAATATATATATCTTACTATTTTATTAACCAAAAATTGCAAATTAATTGTTTATTTTGAACGTAAATAAGTTAAATAATATCGATTTTGAGAAATATCATGGTTTAGGAAATGATTATATTATTCTAAATGATATTATACTAAAAATTTCTGAGGAGAAAAAATCTGATTTAGCTAAAAAATTATGTAAAAGAAATTTTTCAATTGGAGCTGATGGATTAATTTTTGTTAATATTTCCGATAAAGCAGATATTAAAATGAGAATTTTTAATAGTGATGGCTCGGAAGCAGAAATGTGCGGTAATGGAATCCGATGTTTTTCAAAATATATATATGAACATAATATTATTGATAAAGACGTTATTAAAGTAGATACACTAAAAGGTATAATCACGGCGAGATTAAGATTTAAAAACAAATATAGTAAAATAGTAAATAGTGTTGAAATTGATATGGGGGCCCCGATTTTAAATTGTGAGGATATACCCGTAAATTTAGAAGATGATAAATTGGAATGTATTAATGAACCAATAGTTGTATTGGATAAAATTTTTAATTTTTCAGCAATATCAATGGGTAATCCTCATGCAGTAATCTTTATAGAACAACAATTAAATGACAATGACCTAAATAAATATGGTGCTTTAATTGAAAATCATAAAATATTTCCAAATAAAACAAATGTAGAGTTTGTTCAAGTAATTTCAAATAATGAATGTATTTTTAGAGTTTTTGAAAGAGGAGTCGGAATTACTAATTCTTGTGGAACAGGTAGTTGCGCGTCTGTTGTTGCAGGTTGTATTTTAGGTAAATTTGATAAAAATAATCAAGTAATCGTTCATAATGATGGTGGTGATCTGTTAATCACCTATACGGGAGAAAACGTATTAATGGAAGGACCTATAAAAAAGGTATTTATCGGTAACATTAGTCAATTAAAAATTTGAAATATAAAAAAAGATAATGGTAATTTAAATGGAATATGAAAAATGGTTAGAATATAAAAATCTTAAATACGTTGATAATAAATTACATTTTGATGAAAAAAATGTAATTGAATTAGCAGAAAAATATGGTACACCTCTCTATATTTTAAATGAGCAAAGAATTAGAAAACAATATCGAGATCTAAAGAAAATTATTGATTCAGAATATAAAAAAAATGAAATTCATTATTCAGTTAAAGCAAATTCTCATTTAGTAACTTTAAAAATCCTAAAATCAGAAGGAGCAGGAGTTGACTGTACCTCTGCAGGTGAAATTTATGCTAGTCTTCAAGCAGGGTTTCCTAATGAAAAAATTATTTACACAGGTAATATGTTTACGAATGATGAATTTAAATATGCTGTTGATAAAGGAATACATATTAATTTAGATAGTATAAGTCAATTAAAGAGATTAGTTAGAATTCATAAACAATTAAATAAGGATATGAATACAATATCTTTTAGAATAAATCCAGAGTTTGGTGCTGGTCATCATTCTCATACTATAACAGCAGGGAAAGAGATTAAATTTGGCATTTTAGATAATCAAGTTTTAGAGGCATATACTAAAGCAAAAGAAGCAGGATTTACCCATTTTGGTACACATATGCATATTGGATCAGGAATTTTAGATCCAGAAGATTACAAGAACCCTGTTGAGAAATATTTAGAGATAATAAATAATTTAGGAGATAAACTTAATATCCATTTTGATTTTATAGATTTTGGAGGAAGTATAGGTATACCATACAAACCAAATCAGGAACCCTTCGATCTAGAAGCTTATAGGGAAAATTTAATAAGACCATTTGCAGAATTAGTTGAGAAAGGTAATATTGGAAATCCTGTATTTAAATTTGAACCAGGTAGATTCATGGTGGCAGAATCAAGTATAATTATAACTCAAATAAATACTATAAAAGACAATGGTTTTAAAAAATTTGTGGGCGTAAATGCAGGATTCAATACTCTTCTTAGACCTGCTATGTATAATTCATATCATCATATTATTCCATGCAAGAACTCAGATAATATGCAATTAGAAACATATGATATTACAGGACCAATTTGTGAATCAGGTGATGTTCTTGGAAAATCGAGGGAGCTCCCAATCCTTCAAGAAGATGATTATTTAGCAATTCTAGATACTGGAGCGTATGGGTTTACAATGTCTAGTGTTTATAATTCCCGTCCAAGATCTTCAGAAGTATTAATCAATGGTGAATATGACTATCTTATAAGAAAAAGAGAGACTAATGAAGATCTTTTAAAAAAACAATTAATTCCCCCTCATCTAAAATAAAAAAGAATTTATAATAATTTTTATCATCAATATTTAAGAGAATAAATTCTTTTAAGGATATAAGAAATTGAGTAAAAAAAAAGGGGATTACTCACAATCCTAATACTTCATTTGAAGTATAAATTTTATTTTCTTTTGCTTTAAAAATAAATTTTATTGCTTTTATAGCACCATTTGCAAAACATAATCTATTATGAGCTTGATGTTTAAATTCTATTCTTTCTCCAGGACCAGCATATAGAATAATATGATCTCCAACAATATCTCCAGCTCTTATAGAATGAAATCCAATCTCATTAAGAGCTCCTATTTTTCTTAAATTTGGACCTTTATTTCTTCCAAATTTGGCAATTTTTTCGAAATCACCTCCAATAGAGCTACTTATTATTTTTCCTGCAGTTATGGCAGTACCGCTTGGAGAATCGATTTTTCTATGATGATGGCTTTCTATTATTTCAATATCCCAATCTTTTAAGTAAGGGGATATTATAGATAACATTTTAAAAAAAACATTCATTCCTGTAGCCATATTTGAAGATACAACTGAAGGAGCATTATTTTCTTTTATTAACCCCTCAAATCGATTCAAGAAGTCATCTGATAAGCCAGTTGTTCCAATAACAGTTCGAATACCATTTTTAGCACATATTATACTGTTTTTTTCAGTTGCTTTAGCAGTAGTAAAGTCTACAACAACATTGGGTTTGGATGATTCAATTATATATTGAAGATTTTCGATATCTGAAATGTTGATATTATTTGAATCCTTAATATTTGTAAATTGATCTAATCGATCACCAATATTACAGATATCGCATGCTGCAACTATATTGAGTTCTGGATCCTCTAATGCTAATTCTGATATTATTTTTCCCACGGTGCCTGTGGGTCCTAAAATTAATAAATTTATCAAGATATCACCTTTCAATTATAGATCTAAAGAAGTTTTAATTTATTTAAAACATCTTTGATTTTTTTTTGATTTTCTTCTAAAGGTAAAGTTAGAGGTAATCGTAATCTAGGCTCTATTATATTTAATAACCCAGCAGCATATTTTATTGGACCCGGACTAGTTTCTATGAATAGTATTTTAAATAAATCATAGAGTTCAAGTTGCATTTTTCTTGCATTGATCCAATCTTCGCGAAGCATAGTCCTTGTAAATTCAACCATTTTCATAGGAATAATATTCGAAGCAACACTTACGACTCCTTTCCCTCCTAAAGCCATTATATGATATGTCATAGCATCATCACCGCTTAAAATAGTGAAATCATCAGGTGTGGATTTAATAATTCGAGTTATTTGATCTAGATTTCCACTAGCGCATTTAATCCCTACTATATTTTCTTTTCTATACGCTAATTTGGAGACAGATTCAGGGTCTAAATTTCTTACAGTTCTACTTGGGACATTATACAATATAATTGGGATAGATACAGAATCTGCTATAGCAGAAAAATGTTCTAGTAAGGAATGTTGTTCAGGTTTATTGTAGTATGGTACTACATGTAAAATTGCATCCACTCCAGCATCCTCTGCATATTGACTAAGAGAAATTGCTTCTTTTGTTGAGTTACTTCCAGCACCGGCTATAACTAATGGATTTTTATTGCTTTTTTTTGCTTCATCAATAGCAATATCAATTGCTATATGATGTTCTTGATGAGAGAGTGTTGCGCTTTCTCCCGTTGTTCCCATAGTTAATAAATGGCATCCATTATTAATTTGAAATTTAATGAATTCTCTATATTTTTTTTCATCAATAGTAAGTTCATTAGTAAAGGGAGTAATCATTGCTGTGATTACATTATTTAAATTTTCGATTTTCATATTTATCCTTTATTTTTTGTAAAATTATCTTTTTATTATTAAAATATTAAGATTTATAATTAAATTTCCATTTGTAGAAAATGAAAATTTTTTTTTATTAATCTATTATAATTTCTTATTATATTTTGTTCTACTTTTATGATTAATTTATTTATAAGGGAGGATTTTATTTAAATCCTACGTCTGTAGCGCTTTTTTTTCCAACCTAAATTGAATTACGCTAAAGATAATACATAATTGAAAGGAAGATTATAATTTTTTCATATCTACTATGATATTTCTAACTATATCGCATTTCTAATAGTATGAATTGTTAAATTTGATAGAAATGATCCAAATAATCAATAATCAATTTAAGGATATAGATTTAGAAAATTTAGCAGTGAATGTGAATTTACCCCATTAAAGGGGCCTTATCCTTTAGTTTAAAATTATTAATTATTTTTATCATAATACAAATAGATTAATATATTTTATATAATAAATTTTTTTCCTTTAAAAGAAATCTTACTATGTTTTAATGATACCTTACTGACTCGAATAATGAAAATAATAATATAAAAAAAACTGTAATTTATTTTTCAAATAATTGTTTTTTTTTAGTAATAAATCCCATTCTACTTTGTAATCCCCATATAGGTATAAAACCATAGCTTAGTTTTTGATCAAAGGAACTT
>CAZBEU010000300.1:0-1632 GCA_964491005.1 uncultured archaeon
GGACTTTTGATATATCTTATGAAGAAGTCAATATTGTTATATTTCCCTTGATGAAGTTTTCTCTTTTCGTATTGTAAAAAGTCTTTAAAAACTATATCAGAACCCTTTGCTCTAAAGTTAAAATGGGATTTTAATTCTTCATTGTTATATTTTCTACAAGTATTTCTGCTTTCATTAAGGATATTAACAAGATCTTTTTGAAAATTATGACTATTTTCGGTTCCATAAATAATCAGATCTATATCAGAATTATTTCTATTTAATCCAACCATTTGAGATCCTGTTATTCCAATAGAATCTTCTGGAAGATTTGAATTCTGAATGAATAAATTGCATAAATTAAAAGCATGAATATCTTTATTATTAGAATTCTTATGTTTTAGGAGTTTATTATAATATTTTCTTGGAGAATAAACTTTTAAAATGTTTTTGTTATCAACGCCCTGTAAATTCATATTGCATTGTTTTGAGTAAAAAAGATATTTAGGATAATTATTTTTAAGAAAAATAAATCTTTCTTGAAGATCATAAATCTTTTTATATATAATACCATTTCGTTCTCTATTTCCTAAAGGAGATGGATAAAATCTAATAAAGGATATTATTTTATTCTTAGGATGAGATAGTCCTTTAACATCAAAAATTAGATTATCTTCTTTAGTTTCAATATAATCTCCTTCGATTGCTTTAATTATATTCATTATTAGATTTTAGATAATCATTTTTAATCTATAAAAATAAGGAATTTAAAGAAAAATAAAAAACTTATAATTTATTTCTACTCAAATGTTTTCATTTTTGTAATCATTCTGATATCATTTTTTTTTATTTTAAAAAACTGAATAAGGAAACTTAGCATAATAATTGAAACAAAACTTATATTGAATAAAAAAAAATAATTATAATTTTATAATATTCTTGAAAATAAGACATTGCATATGAACGGTTATTTTTAAAGGAAAAAAATTACTAATTGACAAGAAAATTCTTTAATTCTTTGATAGTAAGAGTAGTTTCAGCAAAAACATTATGAGGATGAATGGATTCATAACTTTCAATACGGAAAGTGATCTTAAAATCATCTTCTAAATTTGGAAAATTCTTATGTATAAAGTTTTTAGCCATTTCTCTTATAACGTCTTCAGAAAATAGTGGTTTTAAATGAGCCAATCTCACTAGTTTTGCTTCTTCAGGTCGTTTTAAAATAGATTGAATTCTTCCTGACATACTTTCTTCAATAACATCAACTAATTCAAGTATATCAATTTCATGGGTATCCAAATCTTTTATTTGTACAATGATTGTACCTTTGGATCGTTGGTTATGGGATGAAAAAGGTAGAATCTTGATTATTTTTTTTAAATCATCATCAGAAATATTAATATCCTTTCTTGTTTTTATCACATCAATAGCATATTCCTGACTCATTTCTTTAGCACATGGACACACGGTCATTCCTAGAGCACTTGCGCTAATAAAATAATTGAAATCAACATTTCCTTCATTATTTCTAACTGCGAAAGTGAATGAACTAATATCATATGCTTTTTGAATGCTACCATAATTATCCTCCCTTTTTTGAACAATTATTTTTCCTTCTAATTTAACTTCCACTTTAGAGGTATAAGGATG
>CAZBEU010000301.1:0-2953 GCA_964491005.1 uncultured archaeon
AACTGATGAATTTTCGGTACCAAATGAAACAATAGGTTTAGATTATGTATGGTTCTTAATGAATTTTCTAGATGAAAGAAAAGATTTAAAAAAAAAGATTAAGGGAACAAAAGGATGTCTCACAGGACCTTTTACACTTGCAAGCGAAATAATTCTCGGTGAAAATCTCTCAAAAGGATTAAAATCTCTATTATTTAATCAACCTCGAGGTGTTATGGTAGAGTGGATTGTTAGTAAAATAGGAGAAATAATGAAGAATGTTGCAAGAGATTACAACAATATGGGTATAAATATTATTGCAATGGATGAACCTATTTTAGGATTATTAGTAGGAAGAAAAATAATGTTCCATTCTGAAGATTTTATCATCAAAACATTAAATAATGTTATGTCAGAAATAGATTGTCTTTCTTCTGTTCATGTATGTGGTCAAGTTAGTCCTAATTTAAGAGATATACTTTTAAAAACGGATATCAATATCTTAGATCATGAATTCCAAACCAATGCTGAGAATTTTAATATTTTCAATAAAAGTCATTTTGAAAGAAATGATAAATATCTTGCATTTGGAACGGTAAAAACAAAAATCCAACCTAAAGAAAACAGTAAAATTAATGATTATGTTGAATCAGAAAAGGAAATCAAATTAATTCTTAAAAAAGCTATTAATTTCTATGGAAAACAAAATTTATTTATAAAACCAGATTGTGGATTTTTACCATTGAGAGATGCATTTGATGAAGATTTTGCATATCAAATAGCGTTGAGAAAATTAAAAAATATGGTTTCAGCTGTAAGAAAATTAAGATAAAACACTTTTAAAAAAAATATAAAAACTAACCTTCAAGTTCCTTGCGTAGTTTTTCAATTTCTTCCTGTAATTTCTCTTTCGATTCACCTGGTATTTCTTCTTCTTCAATTGGATAATCTGGTAGATATACTAAATCATCTGTTGGTACCTTAGGCATTGATCCGCCTTTTTCTAACAGCATTTCCGTTTCTAATTGATCTAATTCTTCACTCACATCGATTGCCAAATCAATTTCTGGATCACCTGCAAGAATGTCTGCTGCTTCTTCTATTTGAGTGACATAAAGTTCAGAATCTTCAGCAATTTCAGCTGCCTTTTCAGGGGATGCTTTAGTTGCAATATATTCTAATTCATCTCTCATTCCTTCCATAACTGAACCTGTTTGTGAAACAATCTGGCCTTCCTCCAAGGCTTCTATTTGTCTTTCAATTTTGCTTCTTATATTATTTGCTCTATCTACCTTTGTTTGATAATTTTTATACTGAATCAGATAATTCTTTGCTCTATCTTTTTCTCCTCTTTGTAATGCTATTTTTGCATTCTTTCTACTTATTTCTGCTCGTTTGCTATAATTTTTATTAATCATAGCAAGTCTTCTTATGTGTGTTTTTGCTTTTGTGACTATTAAATCTTTACTTTGTCCTTTTTTAGGAAATAATTTATCTTTTAGACCCATCTTTTTTTATCACACAGCTAAAAGTTTTTAATTTTTTTATTCTTTCTATTATAGATATAAGTTTCTAATTTAAAAATTTATTTTGATTCCTTTATTTAATACTATGAGAAATTATGTAATTTTTAATAATAAAAATTTATAGAGACCAAATTTTGATAAAGTATGAAAAGAATAATTTTAAACTTCGAAAATAAAGAAGAAGATTTTAAGGAATTTGTTCAAGAAGCATTCAATAGAGATATCCTAAATTTTCTTTTATCTAAAGATACATTTTCAGAATTCAAAGATATTGAACGTATAAAAACATTTTCAAGGGATTCAGGCTTAGAATGTGATTATATTATTTATGAAGATAAAGAAATTTTAGTGAAGAATTTAGAGAAGAATAATCTAAAAAGAAACATTGGATTTTTTAAAGAATTAAGATCAAAAGATGATGAATTAGAAATCAAAAAATTATCAAATAATCCCAATATTGATTTTATAATTGTATCAGCTACTGATTGGAAAATCATTCCTTTTGAAAATTTAATAGCAGATATGCATAATAAAGATACAGAACTTATTGCTCAAGTGGAAAATATTGAAGAAGCACAATTAATGTTAAATACCTTGGAGATCGGTGTTGATGGAGTGCTAATAAAACCAAAAAATATCAATGATATTTTAGAACTAAAAAAAATAATCGGCTCTAAACTAAATATTGAATTAATTAAAGCTAAAGTAATTAATATACAAGAAATTTCAGAAAGTAATCGAGTATGTGTTGATACAACTTCAATATTATCTGAAGGAGAAGGTATGTTAATCGGATCAACCGCAATGGGTTTTGTTCTTGTTCATGCTGAAGTTTTTGAAACTCAATTTGTGGCATCAAGACCATTTAGAGTCAATGCAGGAGATGTTTCTGCTTATGTTTTAGTTCCCAATGAAGGATCAGATAATATATATCGCACAGAATATTTGAGCGAATTAAAAGGCGGAAAAAAGGTTTTGGTAGTCAATAATAAAGGTGAAGCAAGAATAGTATCTGTTGGTAGAGTAAAAATTGAAATACGACCAATGTTACGTTTTGAATTAGAAGTTGAAAAAGAAGGAAAGAAGATACCAATAAATTGTATATGCCAAAATGCAGAAACCATTCGTTTGATAGATAGTAATGGTAAAGCAAAATCTGTTGTTGATATTAAAATTGGTGATGAGATATTAGCTCATATTGGACCTGGAGCAACACATTTTGGTACTGCTATTAGAGAAACTATTATTGAAAAATAATTTTTCTTAGCCGCTTTTTTTTCTTACTCCTTCTTATACTCAATGATTAGACAGTTAGCACTAGTTGAAAAATATTTGAACAAACTTGGACATTACAACAAAATCTCGTGGTTTTTCATGATAAACTACACAGTATCCACATGAATGCATTATTTTTATCAATTGGACAAGTGGCTAGCATGCTGGGAGTG
>CAZBEU010000302.1:0-1526 GCA_964491005.1 uncultured archaeon
TGAAATATTTTTTTTTTATTGATTTCCTTTTCATGTCTGTTTAAAAAAACTCTAGATCCCATTGTTCCTAATTCTTCTGCAGAAAATTGACAAAACCATAGATTATATTTCTTTAAAGGATTTCTTAGAAAAAAAGAACTAAGTTCAAATACTATTGCCATACCCGTAGCATTATCTAATGCTCCAGGAGATTTATTATGTGTATTAAGATTCATAAGAAATATATTTGCAATTGAAATTAATATCGTGGGACTCCAGATTCCTATTTCTAATAAGCGTAAGGGAATTTTAATATTTCCAAAAGCCATCATTAAAAATAAAAAATAAAAAACAATTAGGATAATTGCATTAAATAACCAAATTCTATAAATAAGTACTCTCCATTTAGTTTTAAATGATTGAGATTTTGAATCTAAATGAGCAGAAATTATTATATCCCCTAAATCATGATTATTTAATTCTTTTCCCGGAATTTTCACATAAATATTTGTTGCATCCAACACTTGTCCATAATATTTACCCCAAAATTTAGGAGTTTCGGGAGATTTAAGTGCTCGAATAATTAAAAGAGTTATAAAAAATAATACACTTAACATTAATAGAGACGCTAATATCTCAAGATAAATAAGAAGAACAATAATTAATAAAAATATTAAATTAATCATGGATATTAATTTAATTAATAGTGTTGAGTAAAAATTTGAAAATTGAAATGGTTCTTGATTTATGTTCTCTTTAGGAAATCCTATTTCTAAAAATTTATTATAAATAATATTAACAGCTTTTTTCTCTGATTCTGTACCTGCTAATCGAGGAAAACAAAAATCATTTACATAATTATATAATCTTTTCTCACTAAATATCATGTTATCAGACAATTTTCTCTCAACAACTTATTTTGTTTTTATCAGAATAGAATAAACAAATAAATAATCATTTTAATTAGCATTATTCTTATTTATATAATTTAAAACAATGTTTTGAATTTTTTCTTGCGTAATTTCTATAATATCATCCGAATTTATAATATTATACTTCTCACTCTCAGCTCTTTTTATATAAAATTTCCTTACTTTTTTTAAAAATTCATAATTCTCAAATTTTTCTAATTCATTATTTTTCTTTCTAAATAAGGCTATTTTAGGATCGATATCTAATATAATCATAAGATCTGGTTTTCCAGCAAATTTATTAATTAATTTGATCCATTCTACAGAAATATCGTCTGATTGAGTGCATTGATATACAATTGATGCTTCTATATATCTATCGGAAATAACAATAAATCCCTCCTCAAGTTTCTTTTTAATCTCAAAATTATAATGAAAATCTCGGTCAGCAGCAAATAATAACGCATCTGTGGAAGGAGGAATTTCTGATTCTTTTAATATTTTTCTTAGAAGTATTCCTATGTCACTTTTCGTTGGTTCTTGAGTGATATGTACTTTGAAACCTTTGTTTTCTAAAAATCCTGCTAATAATTTTGTATGAGTTGTAGTACCACTTCCATCAATTCCATCCAAAAC
>CAZBEU010000303.1:0-4608 GCA_964491005.1 uncultured archaeon
CTATTGATGATTCAAAGGAAATCATAAAAGACAGAAAGACTGTGGATATTGATTCAACTGTGAAGATAAAATATCTTAATAATAATAAATCTAAATTTGCTTATTATGTTGGGTGTACAGCAAATTTTAGGCAAGTTAATAATGCCATCTCTACGTGTAGAATATTAGAACAATTAGAAATTGATTTTACATTAATTTCAGAAGAAGTCTGTTGTGGAAGTCCCTTTTTTAGGATTGGTGCGATCAAAACAGCCCAGAAATTAATGAATAAAAATTTAGAACGTATCAAAAATATAAAAAAAATAATTTTCTCTTGTGCTGGTTGTTATAGAACCTTTACCATTGATTATCCAAAATGGAATAATGATTTACCACTTAAATTTGATACATTACACATTATTGAACTAATTGCTTTATTAATTAATGATAATAAAATTAGATTTAGACACAACCCAGAACTGGAGGGAAAAATCATCACCTATCATGATCCTTGTCATTTAGGGAGGCATTTTGGGATTGAATTTGAACAAGAACTTAGAGAACAAAATGATAATTTATCCTTTGATATAAACATACTTTATAACAAAATTAGGAATTGGTTTGAAAAACCAAGAATTATTCTTAATAAACTTAAATATGATACGAAAATTCAATTTAAAGAAATGGATAATATAAAAATGGAGTCTATATGTTGTGGTGCAGGAGGAGGTGTGAGAGCCGCATATCCGGACTTTTCATTAAAAGCTGCAAGTTTAAGATGTGATCAAGCAAACACAATAGGTGCAGATATACTTACAACTGAATGTCCTTTTTGTTTTCGGAATTTTTATGATGCAAATAAAAAATTTAATCATAGACTTACTATTCTTGGTTTATTGGAAATGATTGATAAGTATAATTTATTAGAAATATTAGAAAAACCAGATGATACTTATATCTTAAATTTAAAAGGAACAAAAGAGGGAATATAAATTGAGAAATGCAGATATTGGATTAATAGGATTAGGTGTTATGGGTGAAAATTTAGCACTAAATATAGAAAGTAAAGGTTTTCGAGTAGCTGTATATAACCGAACGATCAAAAAAATAAATGATTTTATTAATTCAAGAGGAAAGAATAAAAATATTATAGCATGTAAAGATGTTGAGGATTTAATAATACAATTAAATATCCCAAGAAAAATATTGATGATGGTTAAAGCTGGAGAAGCTATTGATTCAATTATTGAAAAATTAATTCCATTTTTAGAAAAAGGAGATATAATTATTGATGGTGGAAATTCAAATTATAAAGATACAATAAGGAGATCTAAGCAAATTGAAGAAAAAGGGTTTCTATATATTGGAATGGGGATTTCTGGAGGGACGGAAGGAGCACTATATGGCCCAAGTTTGATGCCAGGGGGATCTAAAGAAGCATGGACAGAAATAAAGGAAATTTTTCAAAAAATATCTGCAAAATTTGATAATAATATTCCTTGTTGTGAATGGATAGGAGATAATGGAGCGGGACATTTTGTTAAAATGGTTCATAATGGAATAGAATATGGAGATATGCAGATAATTTGTGAAGCATTCCATATCATGAGAGATCTTATTGGTTTAACCTATGAAGAAATGCAGACTATCTTTAAAAAATGGGATGAAGAGGAACTCAATAGTTATTTAATCCGAATTACTTCTGAAATTTTAGCTTATAAGGATAAAGATGGAGATTATTTGATTAAAAAGATTTTAGATGAAGCAGAACAAAAGGGAACTGGAAAGTGGACTGCAATCAATGCTCTTGATCTAGGTGTTCCTTTATCATTAATAACAGAAAGTGTTTTTGCAAGAAATCTTTCCAGTAAAAAAAGAGAGAGAATTAAAGCAAGTAAGGTTTTAAAAGGACCAGAAACAAAAATTAAAATAAAAAAATTACAGATGATTGATGATCTCAAAGATGCAATCTATATGGCAAAAATCATTTCTTATGCTCAAGGATTCACGTTTATGCAAAAAGTAAGTAATTTAAATAACTGGAATCTGAATTTTGGTAATATTGCGTTAATCTGGAGAAATGGATGCATTATTAGGAGTAATTTTTTACATAAAATAAAAAAAGCATATGATAATAATCCAGAATTAGAAAATCTTATTGTTGAACCATATTTTAAAGATGTATTGAATAAAAATCAATTTGGATTGAGAAAGACAATAAAAAGAGCAATTAAATATGGTATTCCTATTCCCGCAATGGGGAGTGCATTAAATTATTTTGATGGATATCGAACAGAATTACTTCCAGCTAATTTATTACAAGCCCAGAGAGATTATTTCGGTGCCCATACATATCGAAGAATAGATAAATCAGAAGATATATCATTCCATACAAATTGGACAGGAAAAGACGGAGACACAACTAACTTAGACTATAAATTATAATTTTTTATTTATTTCTGATAATACATATAACTATAAAATAATCAATTAAATAGAAAAAAAAAAATAATCCAACTATGATCTATATTATTATGGGTGTTTGTAGTTGTGGAAAAACTACAATAAGTAGAGAATTATCTAAAGCATTAGACATTCCCTGCTATGATGCTGATGATTTTCATAGTAAAGATAATATAGAAAAAATGAAAAAATGCATTCCTTTAGAAGATTCTGACAGAAAACCCTGGTTAGATTTATTATCAAAGAAGATAAAGGAGTGGGACGACAAAGGAGGAGCAATATTAGCTTGTTCTGCTTTAAAAGAATCTTATAGGAAGATCTTAAGTAAAAATAATAATGTTCTTTTTATTTTGTTACATGGAAAAAAGAGTTTAATTACAGAAAGAATGCTAATGCGAGAGGATCACTATATGCCAGTAGAATTATTAGATTCCCAATTTGATATTTTAGAAATTCCTGAATATGCTATAAAAATTCCAATTGATCAATCCATTGAAAAAATTGTCTTTACAATAGTAAATGAAATTCAGAATAGATCATGAATAGCACTTATGAGATGCAAATTATTTAAATTTGATATCTATATTTATTATATGGATCTTATATCTACTTTTTCAAATTTTATTAGGATTCAAATTTTACTCTTATTGAATGAAAAGAAATTATCTATGACTAAAATTTCTGAATTAATCAATACAATTTCAAAATCAGAAATTTCACGTCATTTAACAAAACTAGTAAAAGTAGGTTTAATTCAAAAAGATATTACTTCAGGGAGGGAATATGAAATTTCTTCAATTGGAAAGTTAGTAATAACTGTATTTGAACCTCTTCTATTTATATTTAAAAATAAAGATTATTTTAAAAATCATAATTTAGACCACATTCCTCCGATTTTAATGAAAAGTGTAAATGCTTTAGAAAAAGCAGAATGTATATCAGGTGTAGGAAAAGTTATGTATAAAGCAAAAGAGATATTTAATATTCCTTTAGAAGAAATTTGGATGATGATTGATAATCCTTATCCAATAGATATGAATGTTAAAAAGATTAATTTCATTGTACCCCCTCATATGCTAGAATTAGAAGGAGAAATAGATACAGAGAATATTCAATATCGCGTTAGAGTCTTACCTAATATTCCTATTTTGATTTTAATTACTAATTTAGGGAATGGAGCTATAGCTTTTCCTAAGGTGGGAGAAAAATCTCCAGATTACAATGAAGCATTTTATATTTTTGATAAAATAGGTATCGAATTTCTAAAATCACTTGGGGTTTTTTTTTTGGTTTAGGGTAATTTATTTATGTTTTTTTTTTTTTTAATTTCCTTCAATAGAAACAAAACAAGAATTATTATCATTATTTTGTATAATCTAAATTATTTTGAAAAATCCAAATAAATTTGAAAAGGCTTGAAAAGGTTTTATATCTCATTTTTCGAATTAGTCATACATGAATTTTTAAATTTATTAAGGTGATATAGAAAATATGCTCAAAAAATGGGAAATGAAGTTATTTTTAATACAACTTTTTTTAACAGGATTTTTAATTATAATTGTAAGCATCTTAGGCCCTATGTTCTTGAATGTAATCATTTATAGAACATCAGAAAGCAATGAATTTCAAGTAATGGGACAAGATTTATGGACTTTAATTGGGATTGCTCCATTAATTCTTACAAGTGGAATTGGTTTTATTTATAAAAAGAAGTTTGCAAAATATTTACTGGTTGGAACAGGAACATATCAAATATATACTTATTTATCATATATTCTTGGTGAAGAATATACATTATATTCAGGCAATAATGAATTTTATTTTTTTATATTTGTTTTTTTGGTTATAGCAGGATATTTAAATACAATTATGGGAATAAAGGAGATGAAAAAAGAAACAATACCTTCTCTTGATACCAAAAAATCAAAGATAATTGCAATAATAATATTAATTCTTGGAATAATTATTGGTTTTCTATGGATTTCTGAGGTTATTGAAGTTCTAATTACAGGAGATGTAATAGATTATCCAGGTATGTATACAGATGCACCAAATGGATATTGGACAATTAGAAGTTTTGATTTAGTATGGTCAATACCTATTATGTTCTATTCTGCATACTTGTTAATTACTAGACCAAAAACTTGCTATAATACTCTAACTATA
>CAZBEU010000304.1:0-2744 GCA_964491005.1 uncultured archaeon
CGGGTTGAATAACTTCTATAAAGGAAAATCCTTTATGTTCTATTGATTTCACAATTGTTTCAATTAAATGTGATAATTCACCACTATAACATCTTGCTATAAATGTAGCTCCAGCTATAAGTATCAATAATAAAGGATTAAATGGCTCTTCAAAACTTCCTTGAGGTGTTGAAGGTCCTTTCCATCCTTTTTCTGTAAGCGGTGTAAATTGTCCTGTTGTTAAAGCATAAACATCATTATGATGAAGAACCATTGTCATATCCATGTTTCTTTTAGCTGCAAACATTGTATGAGCAAATCCTTCACCCATTCCATTTCCATCACCAGAAAAAGTTATTACTTTTAAATCGGGATTAGCTATTTTTATACCTTGAGTTGTTGCTATATCTCTACCATGTAAGCCATATACTCCATTTAGATTTAGATAATCAAAAATTTTTGCATGACATCCTATTCCTGCGGTCATAACTATTTGGTTTCTTTTAATACCTTTTTCTTCTAATTTAGGTATCGCTTTTTTTATTGCTTGAAGGATGCCAAAATTACCACATCCTAAGCACCAAGTATTCTCTACTCCAGTATCTGTTTTTTGTAGATCCATTTTACAATACCTCCTTAATTTTTTCAGATAATTCTACTGGATCAAATGGTCTTCCATCATATTTACTGATTACTTTCTTTATTGTCAAACCACCTTGACCTTTTAATAAATTAGCAAATTGTTCAGATTTACTCATTTCTACAACAATTATTGATTCATCCTGAAATTTTTCTATTTCCCAATAAGGGAATGGACTTAAATATGTAAGTTGGACAAGTCTAGCTTCGATATCACCATAATAAAGTGCTTCTAATACACTCATAGTAGTAGAACCATAGGAAAAGATTAAAGGGCCTTTATCACCATAAATTTTTATAGTCTTGATTTTTTCTTTCATATACTTTTCAAGGGTTTTTAATTTCATATGTCTTTTATCATGCATTTTTGAAATAAATTCAGCTTTTTCTGTTGTAAAACCATATTCATCATGTTCATAAGAATTCCATTTAATTAATTTGTCTGAAGGAGGAAATAATATTGGAGAAATACCATCAGAAGTAAAGAGATATCTTTTATAATCTTCAATATCATCAGAAAGATTATATTCAGCCCAAATTGTATTGTTAAGATTTAAATCTACAGTCATCGCACTTTCAGATAAATGCTTTTCCGTTAATAATATTCCAGGAGTTTGAAATTTACATACCAGATCAAGCAATTCAGCTGATAAATTGAAAGCTTCCTTGACCGAAGCTGGTGATGCTAAAATTCTTAAAAAATCGCCATGGCCCGCAGATAGAGCAAAATTAAGATCTGCTTGTTCTGTATATGTGGGAACTCCAGTTGCCGGACCAGGCCTCATTGAAAGTATAACTAATAATGCTGCTTCCGTAATTCCTGCTAATGAAAAACCTTCAACCATTAGAGCAAAACCTCCTCCGCTTGTTCCAACCATTACTTTTGCTCCTGTAAAAGAAGCACCAATAGCCATATTTATCACAGCAATTTCACTTTCAGCATGAACGACAGCCAATCCGAATTCTGGAGCATAATTTGCCAGAGTATGCAGTATTGTAGATGCAGGAGTCATAGGATATCCAAAATATGTATTTAATCCTCCTGCAATAGCCCCAAAAGAAATAGCTTGATTACCCGTCATAATTGGTCTTTTTTTATCTCCATCTTCTAATTCATATTTATTTTTTAATTTTGGATCGATAAGATCATAAATTTCTGTAGCATATTTGATATTATCTTCAATACCTTTACTATATTCATTTTTTATTATATCAAATAACTTTTCCTTACTGAATTTTAAATATGCAGCTAAAACCGCAATAGCACCAATGCCAAACATTAATGTACCCATTTTGAATTTTTTAGACATTGAAGTGAATGGAATTCCAATACCATTTATATCTGAAATTTCATCTGAGTTATAAATTAATATCCCATCTTCAACAAGATGATCTTTATGTTGATCATAACTTCTTTTATCAGAATTTACAGATATATTTGCTTTCATATAATGACTATTAATATCTCTTTTTGCTGTAGAAACAATTGAAAAATTATGACCTCCTCGAATAAGACTCATATAATCGTCCATCTGGAATACTTTAAGGCCTTTCTCGATGAAAATTTGAGCCGCTATAGAACCTGCTTTTTTAACACCTTCACCGGCTTTTCCGCCAATTAAAAATGTAAATACATCTTTCACCATAAAATGATCCTTTTTTTTATTTTTTCTAATTTATCTTTTAAACTATAATTAAGAAGTATTTTATTATAGATTATTTAAATCTAATTATTATAGATTCTTAGCTTTTAAAATATTGATAAAAAATAACTAAGATATTTTCATAATCTTAATTTGTATTATTCTTTAAATAATATAGAATAAATTTTTTATAATAAAACACTCTAATATAGTTAAAAAGAAGAAATTATTCTTTCAAAAAACCTCTTTAAGCTTTATCTTGAATTTTATGAGTTTAGAAACAGATTTTAATCCATATATTTTAGGAATTTTTTGTAATTGGTGTGCATATGCTGGTGCTGATCAAGCGGGTACTTCCCGAATACAGAGACCTGCTAATCTACGTATATTAAGAGTTATGTGTGGGGGTAGAGTCGATTATCAAATTATATTAGAGGCCTTTAAAAAAGGAGTAGATGGGATACATATATAACAATTTCAACC
>CAZBEU010000305.1:0-2741 GCA_964491005.1 uncultured archaeon
ACAAGTGAAAATTTTATCAATACTAATTGTCCTATCTGTGGAATTTCTGCTAAACGAGAAACGGATACAATGGACACTTTTATAGACAGCTCATGGTATTTTTTTTCGTTTTGCGATCCTCCATCTCATGAATTAGATATACCATACAGAAAAGATATTGTTAATTATTGGGGAAATGTTGATCAATATATTGGAGGTATTGAACATGCCATATTACATTTAATATATGCAAGATTTTTTACAAAAATGTCAAGAGATTTAGGATTACATGATTTTGATGAACCATTTCAAAAATTATTAACTCAAGGGATGATTAATAAAGCACATCCATATTGTTCAAAATGTGATAGATTTGCAATGAAAAATGAATTAGATAGTAATTCATGTAAATTATGTGGAACAAATTATATTTTAAAAAGTGTAAAAATGAGTAAAAGTTATGGAAACACTGTAAATCCGGATGATATCATAAAAAAATATGGTGCTGATTCTGCTAGATTTTTTGTTCTATTTGGAGCTAGTCCTGAATCTGGATTAGATTTTTCTGAAGAAGGTATAGGATTTGCCTCGAAATTTATTCGAAATACATATTCTCTCTTAATAGATCCTCCAGAAATTATTAGAGAAAATAAAACGATTAGAGATGATCTTATCTACTATTATATGAATAAAATTATTAACGATACAAACAATAGTATGGAAAAATTAGATATTCGAGATGCTGTCAATAATATAATTCAATTTTGCTCAGAACTTAATAAATATAAAAATGAAGGCGTTTATAATGAAATATATAATCAATGTATTAAAACAATCACTATATTATTGCATCCAATTGCTCCACATATGACAGAAGAAGTTTGGGAAATTCTTGGAAATGATGATTTTCTGAGCTTAGCTACTTGGATTAATTGTGATCAAAGTGTTTTAACAGAAGAGAACAATTTTAAATGGAATCTTTTAGATAATATTATAAACGACATAAATAATATAAAAAACCTTATTAAAAAAGATTCTTTAGAGAATATTTCATTGATTATTGCAGACGATTGGAAATATCAATTATATTCACGATTATTTGAATTAACTGAAAAAACTATGAACCAAGGAGAAATAATGGGTATTCTAATGAAAGATACTAATTTAAAAAAATATAGTAAAATTATAGCCCAAATTACTGGTAGAGTTCTTAAAAATATAGGAAAATTTTCTAAAATATCATTATCACCAAAAGAAGAACTAGACTTTTTTATAGAGATTAAACCAATTATTGAGAAAAAATTTAATGCTAAAGTTGAAATATTATCTGAGAGTGAAATCAAAGATATTAAAAAAGATAAAGCTTTACCCGGAAAACCTACAATAATACTTTCATAGCATAGAGAGCTTTAATTCAAATATTATTCCAAGGTTTTTTTATTTTCAAATTTAAATTTTTATCATAAATTTCTAAAACATTTTTTATGTGTAACAATACAGTTAGTCTGTTTAAAAATCTTATAATCTGTCTAATAACTTTATATATCCATTTTTTATAATATATTTAATAAAAATGATAGAAAATTGAAAGAATTTTGGCCTGGAATTGGAAATAAACTTGTATCTTTGACTTATTTTCATGATCTTGCAATGATTGTTAGAATGATGGTAAGTTATTATTTTATATTCATAATTGGGAATTCTTCATTAGACTTATACCAAATAATTGTTGATCCAAGAATAAGAATAGGAGTAGGAGGCGAATAAAGTAATGAATCAACTAGAAATTGTTATGAAGGAACAAGAAGCTAAGGAGCATTCACCAGTAGTACAAGTGTTACGTAAGATATATCAAGCATTAAAGCTAAGATATAGACGACAATTTTTTCTTATTTTGGGGATTGTAATGACCGTTCTAGTCCTTCAAATATGGACAATGATTCCCGGTTGGAATGATTATAAAAGAGTATATTATATTGGGGAAACGACTGATGTTAGATTTTATTGGAAACCATCGTTAGAGCATTGGTTAGGTACGACCAAAGAAGGGTATGATTATTTTACTAGAGTATTGTGGGCAACAAAGAATTCAATTATTTTTGGATTATGTACTTCGGCAATTGCTACATGTCTTGCGATAGCTGTAGGAGTATTTGGTCCATTTAAAGGTGGTAAATATGATGAGGCAACTTCATTTATAACCCGTATAGTAATGGTTTTTCCTCAAATACCCCTTATATTATTTATAGACTCTTTATTTGTATCACATTCATGGATTATGATCATGGTAATTATAGCTTTTTTTTCATGGCCTTGGCCTGGGAGTTCACTCAGATCACAAGTGCTTACTATAAGAGAGAGAAATTTTATAAAAGTCTCGAAAATATCTGCTTTAAGGGATATGAAAATAGCTTTTACGGAGGTTATTCCAAATATTTTTTCATATATTCTACTAATATTTTGTATGTGTTTTGAAGCTGCAATTATAACTGAAGCTGCGTTATCTATACTTGGTTTTGGATTTGATTCCAACGAATATATATCATTAGGAACTCTATTTTTAGAAATGAAAGATAAGAGTTGGGTTGTTTTTTATTATTATCATCTTTGGCTCACTCCAGGAATAATTTTATTGGTAATATCCATAGCATTCTATTATATACACGCAATTTTTCTTAGTACATTTAATCTAAAATTTCAAGGAATTAAATAAAAGTGCAAAAAATGACCGAAGAAGTTCTTAAAGTTGAGAGTTTAAAATG
>CAZBEU010000306.1:0-2323 GCA_964491005.1 uncultured archaeon
TGCAAAATAACTGTTTTGAAAAACTCTTTTTCCTAAACGTTATCCTCTCTCTTATTTAAAAGTAAGGAAATTAATAGATAAAGAAAAGATTTTAACTAAAATATCTATACCTAGAAGAATATGATTAATGATATAGTATCAATTGATTCTTAAATTAAGATTTATATACAATATTTTTATATAAAATTTTATTATTTGAATATAAAGGAAATATATATTAGTAAAATACTGAAAAAGAGGTTTTATAGATGGGTCTTAAAATCAGATCTTTATTTTTCGAATATATAGAAAAGAAATCCAGACGGCCACTTAAAAATATTCATAATATATTGATCCAACAATGGTAACAAGAATTGGACTAAAAATTATTTATAAATATGATGCAATTTTTTTATCTAAATTATCAAAAAAATGAGGGTAACTATTTGTGAATAAATATAAATTGAGTTTTGTGATTTTTAGTCTTAGTATATTGTTCTTAACTTTATATCCTTATATCACCTTAGCTCAAGTGAATATTGAAGAAACATATAATATAAAGGAGAATAGTTTTAAAATATACCATTTTTCAATAGGTGGTAGTGATTCAAAAGGTAATAAAACTTATTACATATATTCATGGTTTTCTCCAAATGGAACAATTGAGATATATTATATTAATAATGAAGGATATAATCAATTCTTACAAAATAATAATACAAGTGATATCAGTAATGACAACATGCTAAGGACTCCGCTTTCAATGAATGGAGGAGATGTTGGATCACGTACTTTTAGTCTTAGTAATCTAAATAATACTATTTATGTTATTATTCTAAACAATGCCCCACAAACTATTGAGATTAGTGTAATATTTAAAATAACTGAAGATTTAAGATCAAATATTCCAGGCTATAATTCATTATTGTTGATTATCTTGATACCATTGACTATAGCATATATCATTATAAAAACATATAAAAAAAGAAATTCTTAAAGTAAATTTATTGATTTAATTTTTAATTCACCTATTTCTTTTAGAACTCCACCTAACTAATTATAACTAATATTTACATTTTCTAATTTCTTAATTTCTTAAAATTCGTTGGTCTAGAGCTTATTTTATTATTGGTTAGATATATATCTCTAAGGTTTTTTATATCGAATAAAACATATGTTCAAAAAAATTTATTTTACAAAATAAAGATGATAAAATGAAAGCAATATATGAAAATCTTAAGAATAGATGTCTTATTGATGCTTAGATGGAAGAAAAATAATGTTATCAAAAGATTCTTTTAGATTTTCAAAAAAATCATTAAAATATCTCAAAATTTCAAACTTTTTCTTTTTTTTGAAAAAGGATTTCTTATTTTAATATTTTTTCCTATTTAAAAGGATTTGAGATGCAGTTTTCGACCTATTTTTTTTCCATGGAAAAATTGAATATTTTAATGGAAAATGGATGTAAAATAACTGTTTTATAATGAAAAAAGGACTATAATCAAACTCTTTAATATAAATATTTTTATATATAATTTTTAATAGATAGAGTTTTTATAATTGGTAAATTTTACTAAGGAAAATATAGAATCACTGACCATATGTTACAATACTCTTGAGAAAGGAGACCTAAGATCTGCATACATACTCTAGCTCTGCGGAGACTAATCTTGGAGTCGGGGGGAATCGAACGACAAATATATACAGGGTATATACACCATGTTAATTTTTTATCTTCAGGATAAAAAAATACTTTCCTCGCTCTCTAAGTTCGACATAATTAATATTTATGTTCATACCTCAGTATTTAGTAGAAAATATATAATATATGATTAAAAACTCATATCTAACTTCTTTTTCTAATTCTCCTAAATTATTATTCAAATAAATAAAAACTAATTGATAATTAGAGTTTATGTCATGAAAGGTTACTATTTCATATATTTGATGGAATAAAAAAATAGTTCGAAAACTACACCTTAACACTTTATATAGTAAGAATATTACTAAAACTAATTTTTATATAATAATGATTAAATGTTAAAAAATGAAAAAACAAACAAAGATTGGAATATTTTTAACTTTTTTTTTGGTTATATCTTCCTCGGCGTTTTTAATAGAGATGGATATTCCTAATGGACAAGATACCGTGTTTTTTAAAGATAATGAGAGACCCCAAATATCTTCTCTTGATGATCCTCGTTCATTTATTACATATGTTATTATTACCAATAAGGAATTAAAAGATTATAATGGAGCATATTCCTTTCATACTCTTATTGAGAGTAAAAATGGACAAGGTATCCCCGCAACAATAGTAACTGTTGAAGAGATATATTCC
>CAZBEU010000307.1:0-2668 GCA_964491005.1 uncultured archaeon
ATTTTTTTTATTATTGTTTATTTAATTGCGTCTCAAATAATTATAATATTACAATATATCTAAATTAATAATTAAACTTTTTTTATAATATTCAATCTAATTCTTACAATCATATAAAATCAACAATTAGAATAAAAATAAATAATTTTAGTTTAGATTATTTTATTTTTTCAAATAATACCAAGGTTAAAGTTTTTATAAGGATTGTAGTATATTATATGTAATAATTTGTTATATATAATTACTAACTTTTGAGGATTATAAATGAAGTTATTTATAGTAGACAAGGGAGAATTAAAAGAGATTAAAAAACCCGTTTTTTCTACTGGTGATGTTTATCTTCTTGATGATGAGTACACAATTTATGTTTGGATTGGAAATAAATGTAGTGTGGATGAAAAAACCAGTGGAGCTGCTCAAGCTCGAAATTTGGACCAAGAACGCGGTGGTGCTGCGAAAATAATTACAATCGATCAAGGTCAAGAATCAAATGATTTTCTAAAATTAATAGCATCAATGGGAACTATGAAAATTGTAGAAAAGAATTTGGCAAGGACAATGTTGAAAGATGTAATGACAGGGGACTATGCAGGATTTACAGAACATAAAAATGTTTTGTATAGAGTAAGCTCTGAAGAATTTGAAGATATTAATGCAATGAAGATGATACAAGTTCCATATTCTGTTGATTCTTTAGATTCTGAAGATTGTTTTGTATTAGATTTTGGAACTAGAGTATTAGTATGGCAGGGAAATGCTTGTAATGTTAAAGAAAAGGTAAAATCAGGTCAATGGGCACGACAAATTGACGCTGATCGAGCAGGAGATCAAGATGAAGAAATTTATGAAGAAGGTGATGACACAGCATTTTTAGATACCCTCAAAAAGGGTACAGATTATAAAGAATCAGATGCTTTTCAATTACGAGCAGAATCAGAATTAGAACCTGATACAGAAATAGATAAAATATCTGATGATGTTCAACCAGAGACAAAATCTTTAATTAAGGATAGCATTTCAGAATCAAAGAGTGCTCCTTTTCCTCCACAAAAAATTGAGGATTCTTTAATAACCATAGAAAAATCAGAAGGTCGCCGAATCTGCCCAAAATGTAGTGAAGAAAAGAAGAGTATGATTCACGAGAGTATAGATAAATCTAATATCATTATGGATTATCCACGCGTTTATGGAAAAAAATATAAATGCGGTGCTTGTGGAGCAGAATGGCGCGAAAAATAATTTTGAATATAATTTAATTTTTTATTTTTCACTTTTTATTTTAATGAATTTCTTCTCAATAATTTAATTTTTTTCTTTAATTCAATAATATCTTTATCCTTTTCATCAATATGTTCTTTTAGTTTGATTTTCTCATCCTTCAGGTTTTGAAGATCGTTGAGGATCTTATCTTCTATTTTTTCTGTCTCGGATAATTTACTTTGTAATTTAGATTCTTTTTCTTTTAAAACTTTTATTGTCTTTTCTTTTTCTTCCAATCTATATTGCATATTTGAATATTCTAATTCAAATTTGCCCGTTAGTTCTCCTGACTTTTGTTGTGTTTGCTCAAGTCTATTTTCCAATCGTTCTATAATTTCTTGATTCGTAAGGATCTTTTGATTTAAAGATTCCAATTCCAAAACTAAAGTATTTATACGTTCCTCTTTCTTTTTTAGATCTTTTTTAAGTAAACTAAATGTTTCCATTTGTTGCTTTATCTCATTCATTCTTTTATTTGTTTCATTTATCTTATTTTCAAGATTAAATATCTCTTTATCTTTTTCTGTTAGAATTTCATCTTTCTTCTCTACTAAAAGCTCTAATTTTTCAAATTTCGATTTTTGTATTGATTCTTTTTCTAAATAAGTAATTTGCTCCTCATAACTTTTAATTTTTGTCTTTAATTCCTCATTAAGACGATTAATTTCTTCATTTTTCAAATCTAGCTTTTTTGTGATATTTTGAATTTCTTGATCATTATTAAAAACATTAGATTTAAAATTTGAAATTTCTTCTTGAAGAGAACTAATTTTAGAATTCAATGTTCCAATATTATCTGTTTTTTTCTTTAATTCTGTGTTTATTTTTTCTAATTCTTGATTTTTATCAATAATCTCATTTTTAAATTCTATTATTTTATTAACTTGAACTTCATTATTACCTAAATTTTGCTCTAAATCTTTAATTTGTGTTTCTAATTTTTTTATTAAAATATCTTTTTCCTGAATTAAATCATTATTAGTAATCTTGTTTTCGTCAAGTTTTTTTTTAAGATTATCGATATCTTGTTCTTTTGCTTTTATAACATTTGTTAATTCTTCTTTTTCTTCCTGTGATTTCTCAATTCTTGAATTAAATTCTTTTTTTTCTTGTTTAAAATTATCTAATTCTTTATTGAGGGAATTTTTTTCATTATTTAGTTCTTGGATTGTTTTAGTTAGTTTTTCATTTTCTTTTTTAAACAAATCTAATTGTTCAAGTGTATTATCAGTATTTATTTTTTCATCTGGGATTTCATCTTTTTCTTCAACCCAACCTAACGTAGACAATGCCTCAGTAATAGGATGTTCATCATCTTGTCCTTTATCGTTTTGATTATTATGTTCTTCCATAATATAGATCACTTTTCAATAACATATGTTTTTTCCAGATATTTCGTATAATAATT
>CAZBEU010000308.1:0-3989 GCA_964491005.1 uncultured archaeon
AATTGTCTTCTATGATTTCTGCAATGTATTTTTTACCATTTATATTGTAGATAAATTCATTATCTAAGAGATTAATATCGACATTATTTTATTCATCATCAATATTATAATCTAATAAGGAGTTATTATTCCAAAAATAAGAAAAATTCAAGGAATATAACCACCCAGTAAAAATAAAAAAACCCAATAATAATGATTTTTTTTTTTTTGAATTTAATATTTTCATTGATTTCTCTCCTATTAACTAAAATTTGGTTATAAGTTAATATTTGATAAACATTTAAATTACATATAAAGGTTTGAGGTGTAGTTTTCGAACTATTTTCTTAGAAAGATTATTTTAATAAAAAATAGACGCAAAATAACTGTATAAGAAATGGAAAAATATAGTATTTTATAAAATCTTTAATATTATTAATATTTTTGATTCTCTAACAGAAATTATGCAATAATTAAAAAGTTTCAATTAGCATATCGAAATTAAAAAAATTAATATCCTCTTTTTTTCATTTTCTTTTCAATATCATACAATAATATATTTTTATATATAGCATTTAGTGCAGTTTATATATGATCTTAATTAAGAATTTAGAAAATTGCATAACATTTAAATATGATATTATATAATTTAATATATATATAATAGAAATTATTTTCTATTATATTCTGCCATATTTAATATGGGAGTGAATGGGAGAAAAATTCGATTATTACGAATTTTTCAGGCGAAATCCTGTTTTCTTTCTATAGGTAAAAAATAGTGATATTTTTTACCTTACTTTTTCTTATTTATAAATTCAAAAAAATTTTAAATAGAAAGATTTAGTTTCAATTATGTTTCTCTCCCTTTCTTTTAAACTTAGCTAGTATATATATTATCTTAATTTTATCATCAATATTTTGTAATATTCGATTTCCGATATATTTATATAGGTTAATTATCTATAATTATATAACATATTCGATTTTAGATATATATATATCATTAAACGAATATTATAAATTTATTTCAAATAGGTGAAAAATCATTTTCTTTGGTAAAAGATTTAGTGGACATCACGGGAGATCTTTATCAGGATTAGAAATCTTAGTGTTATCACTTATTAAGAATAATCCGAAGATAACGGGATATGATATTATTCAAGAGGTTAATAACAAATTTAAACCAATCTGGAATGCTTCAGCAGGTACAATATATCCATTATTAGATAGATTAATAGGAAAAATATTTGTTAAGGCAGAGGAAATTATTGATGATAACAATAGAAAAAAGAAAATATATACAATAACCCAAGAAGGTATATCAGAATTAGAAAATGCTTTTAAAGGTCAATTTGAACCTAGTTTAAAAACACTTGGGAGTTTTATCAGAACGATTATGGAAGGAATTAAGGTCGATGATAATATGGAACAAATTTTTAGTTGTTTCCCATTTTGTGATCGTATTCATGATAAAGAAATAGATCCAACCGATATATCAAGAGAAAATGTCGAATATATAAAAAGGACTATCCAATCATTAAAACATAGAGAAAAAAGGTTGAAACATAGACTTAAAAAAATGGAAAATCAGATAAATACATACGAAGAGATTCTCAAAAAAATAGTCGAGGAAAGAGAATATGGTGCTAAAACAATCCCTATAGTTGATGATGATAAAGAATTTGAAGATTTTTGAAATAAATTATCTAAGAATAAATAAAAACAAAAAAAAAGGTATAAAAAAAATGCGTAAAACTTATGAATATGGTGGAGGACACCGATTTTATAAAAGTATGGATTATGGTCCAGGGACATATGTACATATGGATATGGGGAATATAGGAAGGAAATTTATAAGACATATAAGAGATTGTATGACTAATTTTGAAGGATGGGTCCCATATAATATCGAGGATAATGAAAATAATTATCTGATTACTGTCCCATTACCTGGTTTTTCAAAAGAATATGTAAAAGTGTCTTTAATAAGTAATAATTTAAATGTCAAGGCACAGAGATCTTCGGAAGAATCAGCTAAAAAGGAAAAGGACGATAAAGAAGTTATTAATTGTGGTGTTATTTTTTGTCATAATCTATTAAATTTCCTATGGAATAAAGATGTAAACTTAGATATTCCATTACCTTCAGATGTAGATCGAGAAAAAATTATCTCAAAAATGAATAATGGATTATTGAAGATAAAAATCGAAAAATTACCTCCACAAAAAATTGATATCAGTACGGGAGATAGTCTAAATTAATTTCTTATTTAAGAAGTTAAGAGGGAAAAACTTTAGAATATATATGAAAATTGGTCATAATTTTCAATAATAGTTCAAATAATTCTAAAGCTCCCAATTATATATATATTTTTTTTCTTATTTTATTTTATTTGATTTTCTTATCATTTTTTAAATATAATTATAGTTAAAAGATTAGATAAAAAACAATTTTTAAATAATGATTTAAAGAAAAATATAAGGTTATTATTTAATTAGTTCAAGAAATTCAGGATTCTCTTTTATATTTTCAAAATCTTTTTCATATTTAGCTAGATTTTTATACTTAATATCAATTTCAATAGCTTTTTTAAGATTCTCTATTGATTTATTATAATATTTTAAAAGGGTATAAACACGAGCAAGGCAATATAATGCAAAAGCATAACGATGATTTATTTCTAATACTCTATTTAAACAGGTAAGTGCTTCCTCATAATGTTGTAATGCGGAATATGCAAGACCTTTATTACTTAATGCATTTATATTATCAGGCTGTAATTCCAATACTTTATCAAAGCAATCGATAGCATCATGGTATTGTCCAATCTCTGTAAGTGTAAGAGCTTTATTATGCCAAATATCCGTATTAAAAGGTTCTAATTGTAATGCTTTATTAAAACATTGGAGAGCTTCATCATATTGTTTTATAGCACTTAAAATAAGAGCTTTATGATTCCAGACGATAGCATCATTTGGATTTCTTTCTAATGCTTCTTTAAAATGACCATGCGCAGCCTTATAATATTTAAGTCTATTAGTGATATTTTTTTTATATAATTTTGCAACTTCATCATCAGGATTATATTGTAAAGCTTTATTATAGCAATTAATTGCATCTTTGAAAAAATTTAATCGTTCTAATGCCATACCTTTATTTGTCCAGGATTTCACATATCTAGGTTCTAAGTCTATAACAATATCAAAACACACAATTGCTTTTTCATATTGGTTAAGATTAAGATAAGTGAGCCCCTTATTATTCCATAATTGAACATGGTTGGGATTAATTTCCAGAGCTTCGTCAAAATATTTTAGAGCTGCGTTATAATTTTTCTGATTTATAGCAAGAAGTCCTTTTTTATTTAATACCATGATTTTTTCATTTTCACTTGAGATTACAGATCACCAAATTTAATTTGATAAAATTTAATATAAAGATTATGTTAAGAAGGAATGTTCTTGATAACCTTTAAATTATATATAAAAATTGTAATGTTTTATATCATTCCAAAATTTATTCCAATTATTAACCTTTCCGGTTGAGGAAAGGCCAGCCCCAAGGTTATCAGGCTGTTCGCTTGTCACCAAGTTCAAAACATACTTCACATGTAATGTTATTTTTATTACTTCCGCAGTCTTGAAGGACGTTATCCCGTAATACTTGAAAAAGTCTTGAAGTTTAGCCCAAGTACGGTAGGGACTGCTTGGTTTCAAACGGGGCTTTATAATGTCCCCGACTTGTGCAAGCAACCACTTGTAGTGGGCTGGAAGGGCTTCCTTAAATCCAAAACTCTTTCGAGCTATTACATAACTTGCTAATACGTGAGTAGATAAGTTATATAATCGTGAATAATTATATTTCCCAATTATTGAAGTGTAAGCAGGATCTATTTTTTTAATCTCAATACCGTGAAAAATAGTAAGAAAAAATTTGGAAAATCTTGGACATTTTATTTATTTTTTTAAAAGAAATTCCATGTTATTGTCTATTTCTCAAGAGTCACG
>CAZBEU010000309.1:0-10459 GCA_964491005.1 uncultured archaeon
TAATTTTAAACTTACTTTATTTTAAGGAATTTTTTCTTCAAATGAAATATTATATCTTTTTTTTTAATATCAAATGATAAGAATTTAATCAAATCTATATTATTTATAATATAATGGATATTCTTAATAAAACTCCTGTTAATTTAGGACTTTTTGGCCATATAGATAGTGGAAAAACAGCAATCGCTGAAGTAATTTCTGAGATTATTTCAACAGCAGGAATTGATGCACACCCTCAAAGTAAAATCAGAGGGATTACAATTGATTTAGGATTTACAAGTTTTATTTTAAATGAATATATCATAAATCTTGTTGATGCTCCCGGTCATGCTGATTTGATTAAAATCAGTGCTTCTTCTATGGAGATAATTGATTTAGCATTAGTAGTAATAGATATTAATAAGGGACCTCAAATTCAAACAGGAGAGCATTTAATAATGATTCAATCTTTGGGAATTAAAAATATTATCGTAATATTAAATAAGATAGATTTATTTCATGGAGATTTAGAGAATCAAATATTGAAAACAAGAAAATTTTTTAAATCAACTATTTTTGGAGCAAATATTCCAATTTTTGCCGTTTCAGCTAAGGAGAAAACAGGGTTTCATTTGTTAAAAGATGGAATTTATAAAATAATAAATGCAATTGATTTACAAAGAAAATTTCATAGAAGTTTTATCTTACCAATAGACCATTATTTTAATCTTAAAGGAAAAGGAACGATAATTACTGGTACAATAGTATCAGGAAAAATTAGTAAAAATCAAGAAATAACTATATTACCATTAAATTTAAAATCTCGAATAAAAAATATTGAGATTTATAGTGAAAATACGGAATTTGCAACAACAGGATATAGGGTAGGATTAAATCTAAAAAACATTGATATTAAAGATCTTTATCGAGGATGTTATGTTACAAATCACTCTGAAGAATTTGAATTTTCAGATATTATAGAAATAAGTGTTAATAAATCCGATTTGTTTAAGAGAGATATAACCTTTGGTACACAAATTCACGTAACTATTGGGATGATTACTGTATCGGGAAAATTATATCCCTATTATGATAAAGAAGGAAATAAAATCAAAAAAGATATTTCAAAAGAAGAACCTTATTTTAGAGCAATATTAATACTAAATGAAAGAGTATTGATAAGAAAAGAAAAAACTATTTTTCTTTTAAGTAGATTAGATTTACCTCCAACTACTCTAAGGATTATAGGAGCTTCAAATTTGATCAAAATTCATGAAAAAATCCCCTCTCTATATAAATATAAAATTAAAAAAGGAAGAATTAGTAAAGATGATCACCCTCAAGGATTTATTTGTAAAGGTTTAGCTCAGAGCTTGGAAGGGGCTCGAAAAATATTAAATAGAACGTTGGAACCACCATTTGATAAAATAATCAACACATTTGGAACTAAAGGTTCAGTGATAATTAGTAGTAAAAAAAAGAAAAATGAGATTAATGTTAGTGAATCTGTTATTTTAAAAGAGTTAAGAATTCTTAAACTAAAGAAGATTTAAATTTCTATAAATTATTTATATATATAAAGAGGAATTTAAAATGGTTGCATTTTATTGGTCAGATCTTGAGACAAATAAAGATACATTAGCAGAATTGATGAGAAACTTAGAATGGTTAGAAAGTTCAACTGATTTAGAAGGAACTGCAATAGTTTCAAAAACAGGGTTGAGAGTAGCAAGTTCTGAAACTGCAGATATTGCTGCAGATCTATATAGTGCTAGTCCTGCAACATTAATTTCATTAGGAGAAAAAATAAGTATGGGTTTAGAACAAGGAGAACTACAAGAAATCGTAATCAGAGGTACTAATGGATATACAATAATAGTTGTAGGATCAAAAGACAATAATTTCATGCTTTTTACTAATTGTAAAAAAGGATATAAATTAGGGTATTATTTCCATAAAATAAGAAAAGCCTTTCGAATAATGGAACCATTGTTAAAACAGATAGAAAAGCATAGAAAATAGGTATTTTAGTCTATTTATTGATTTTATTAAAAGCTTATTTTTGAAATGAATATATTTTCATAATCAATTGTTAAATCATTGAATATTATTAATTTTTTTTTTAAAAATAAGAATTTCATTAGATAATATAATTTTAGTATTCAATTCCAAATCGAGCGATAATCCCTTGTGAAGAATAATAATGTTTTATCATTTTCATTTCTGTTATAAGATCAGCAGATTCTCGTAGTTTTGGGTGAATTTTTCCACCCCCTGTGAGGATTAATTCAACTTTTTCAGGTTTAATTTCCAATAGTTTCATTACCTCATCTATATGAACTATTCCCATTTCAAGTGCTACACCTATTTCATCTAAAATTACAATATCGTATTTCCTACTTTTAATTATTTCATCTGCAAAAATCATAGCTTTTTTACCTTCTTTTATATCAATCTCTCTCGGAGAAATAATTAAATCTTTTGTTCCAAATTGTTTTATTTTAAAATTAGAATTATCTTTTATTGCTTCAATTTCACCATATTCCGTATTTCCTTTTAAAAATTGAATCATATATACTTTAAAACCATGTCCTGTCGCTCTCAATCCTTGACCAAGTGCTGCTGTAGTTTTTCCCTTTCCCCGCCCCCAATAAATTTGGATTAATCCCTTATTCAATTCTTTTCTAATACAAAACACCATTTTAAATCATATATAATAGGATAGGTTTCCTATACTTTTTAATTTTTTCAAAACCTAAAAGAAAAAAAAATACCTCTTTTTTAAAAATAGCTAACTATACATTGTCAAATTATCGTGATTTCTTAGAGTTACACAATCACTTTTATAACATATTATTTTATTTGTTTTGGAAACCTATCTCATTTTATTTGGAACAATTTATCATTAACAGACAGATGATACGACAGAAAGTTAATTTATCAAGAAATCATATTCGTTTATGAAAATGTTGAATTAAAATCTAAAAGAAAATAATTGTTTCATTAAATAATCCTATTTTTATCATATTATCATTTATTATAACATCAATGAAAATTAATTTCTTGATAAATTAAAACAAATAAAATAATTACTAAGATAATTAAAAATATTATGATAAATAAGAAAAAGTAGAGACTTTATTCTTTTGGAGTAAGATAGATAACTTTTCCTCCTGCTTTTTTTATTTTTTCTTCAGCATTTTTGGAGGCTTTTTTAACAGTTACAGTTACTTTTTTATTAATTTCTCCTCGACCAAGTAGTTTTTGAATATTAATTTCTGTTAAATTAACAACATATGAATTTCCTGATTTTGTTGCTTTTTCTTCTTTTACAAAATCATCAAGTTTTTGATCTAAATCTTTTATATTAATCGAGTTTACTTTGGATATTCTAACTATATCTTGGGGTCTTTTAAAACCTTTCTTTCTAAGATCCCAGTCTGGATCTGGAAAACCTAATTCTTTTTGTTTGAGATAGTAACTTTTCATAGCTTTCATCCACTGTGTAGTTTTACCTTTTCCTACTCTTTGCCCTGCTTTTCTATGTTGGCCTACTTTACCATAACCAATAGTTCTTGATCCTCTTTTCTCTCGAATTTTTCTGTTATATTTTACACTCATGATATTACCTCATTAGATCATTTTATGAATTAGTTCATTTATAAATATATTAACATAACCAAGAGTACCGCCCTCTTTATAATGTTTTTTTATTGTACCTCGATGACCTTTTATTGGTGGATGTAATCTAAAAACTGGTTTTACTTTATATAAAAATTTAGAATTATATTTTATCTTACCATTATAAAGATCTTTAGCTAATTCTTTAATATTTTTATATTTAGTAAGATTTTTTAGATCCTCATCTGTAAGTGGTTTGTTACCTTCTATCTTTCCTCTTACTCTAATAAGTCTTACTAAAGTTTTTTCATCAATTTCACCAAAAGCTATGTAATCTTTGCATTTCTGAAGCATTCCATAAGTAGGTTTATCTACCCAAAGTAGAACGCCGTGATTTAATTTGTGCATTCTAAGCATTTTTAAAGTATCCCCAATCTTTTGATTCATTCCTGGAGCACCTCTTATTCGAATTGCAAAATATAATTTAGGTACAAATTCAACGTGTTTTAATTTTAAACTTTTTTTACTCAAATTTTCTGCCATAACCATTTATACACCACTTATTTTAGATATTAAAATTATATTTATGAGCATTTTTTAAAGCATCGAATGTTGCTTTAACTAAATTTTCACTGGTTCTTGTATCTCCAAATGTTTTACTCCATATATCCTCAATTCCTGCAAGTTTTAATACTTGTTTAACCTTATCTGCACATGCTAAACCTACTCCTGCAGGTGAAGGAAGTAATCTAACTTTTACAGAACCACATTTTCCTTCAATTTTATAAGGAATACTATGGTTTCCTCCACACCCACATTCTTTACTACCACAGCCTCTTTTAATAGGAACAATAGATAATTTTGCTTTATCAATAGCTTTTCTTATAGCAGGTCCGACTTCTTTACTTTTAGCAGACCCTACACCTAAAAATCCATCTGCTCCAACAATAACAACTGCTTTAAATCTTGATTTTTGACCAGAGGCAGTCATTTGTTGAACCATTGCTATTTTTATTACTTCATCTCTGATTTGTGGAAGGAGTGTATCAATTATTTCTGTCTCTTTTACAACAAGGTTGTTTTGAAAGATTTTCTCTAATGTTATTAATCCTTGTTGGACTAAATCACCAAGTTTCGTTCTTGGTACCCACACTTCTTCAACACTTTTTCGGCGACTACTCATAATTTTCAACTTTTAACTTGACTTTTTATTTCTTGGAGAGATTTATTGAAAACATCTTTTAATCTCTCAGGATTTAAATTTTCTTTTTTAAGATAACCAGAAAATATTTTTTGATATTTCTCATTATCTTCTTTTTTTAATAATTTAGCATAATTTTCAATATGACTGGCATTAATTCTTTCAGTTAGATTTTCAGGAAAGAATTCCTCTCGATAAGGAATTTCTATTCCTGCATCAATAATTCCTTTTATCGCTGCTAATACTCGATTTTGATGATAGAAAAGACCTAAATCAAGAATTGCATCTTTAATTTTGTTATTCTTAGCTCTTGTTCCTGCTAAATACCCTGTTAAATATGCTGCAGGAATATTTCCTGTATTAGCATTCCAATCATATTTTTTTTTTAATTCATTTGAATTAGCATCAATCAAAATTTTATCACCACCAAATTTTGATTGGATAAATTGTATAATTATGTGATTGTTAGAAGCTCTTATAGTTGATCTTATTTTTTTTGATTTTAATAATCTCAATCTTTTATGATAATTAGTTTTTCCTTCAGCTCTTCTTCTTAAAGGTTTAGAATGTCTTGGTCCTTTTGCCATCTTTATTTCCTCCTTCTACCTTTTTTTATTAATTCTTTTTCAGTTATATATCGATTAACATGAGCAACGCTGTGGAACATACCTCCTTTGGCGTTTTTATATAATTTACGATAATTTGTTGTTGTTATTAGTTTTTTATCTCTCAAATTTTTAAGTTCTCTTCGAATAGGTCTGATTCTTCTAATCCAAGCACGTTTTTTTGGAGTTCTTGCACCTTTCTTACCTTTTCTTTTACCTAATCCTGTACCCCTGCCTTTCTTCTTTCTTTCATGATTTAAATTCTTTCGATAATTAGAAATTCCTTTTTTATATTTTTTTTTTATTACTCCTTCTTTTATGAGATTTCTAATATCTTCTCTAGTAATTGCCATTTTAATTTCATCAATTAAATACGGATCAAAATATACTCTATTTTCTCCACAATTTAATATTTCTGATGCCATTCGTTTTTGAGCATTTAATTTCATTTATATTACCTTGTTTCTTTCAATCTTTATAATAAATTTTATATTCTATTAATTGAGATTTATTCTTCATCTTCAATTTCAGGTATATCTGAATCAAGGATATTTTCTAATTCCTCGAGTTCTTTCTGAGAAACCCCGAGATTTAGTATTTTATACCCTCTTCTTTGAACATATTCTACTAAAGCTATCCTTTTTCTTGTACCTAATTTGCTTGAGATTTTTATTGCATGTTTTTTTCGATTTAATCCTTCTAAATCTTTTTGGGTACTTATATTTACTTCTTCAAATCCAGATGGATGCAGACCTCTTACTTTTTTTGGAGCTCTATATCCAACAGTTGGCATTCTTATACCTGCAGATTTCTTTTTTTTTCTGGTTTTTGAGTCTATTCCTCTTGCTTTTCTCCATGAATCTTTAACTCTCTTATAACGCCATGATTCAACTCTTCTAAATTTAGGTCTTTTTTTCTTCAATCTTTTTCGAAGTTCCAACAAACTCTCTTTTTTTCGTACCATAATTAATCACTTTTATTCTAAATGTAATTTATTTAATCTGCCATATAAGATCTTCACCATGTAAGATTTTATAT
This sequence comes from uncultured archaeon, assembly GCA_964491005.1. Lineage (GTDB taxonomy): Archaea > Asgardarchaeota > Lokiarchaeia > Sigyniarchaeales > SOKP01 > JAFGOA01. The sequence goes on from CAZBEU010000309.1 coordinate 6,445, forward strand.
AAAAATACCCCATCTTGGAAGATACGAGGATCCTTTTTTCGAATTCGGCATATTTTCTTAAGATTGGCAGCAGTTTGACCTAATACTTCTTTATCTGCACCAATAAAAAAAACATCATCACCTTGTACTTTCACATCAAGATCTTTTGGATTATATTTTACTTTTCTTGGAGCACGTTCTCCTAAGAAATTAATTACATGAATTTCATTTTGTTTTGGTTTTGCTTCTACAGAGCAAGGAAAGTGTGAATAACATACTTTTGAGACATATTTATAATTTTCAAGAACTCCTGCCATTAAGTTCTTTACTATGTTAATTATAGTATTAGCAAGAGCAATTGTAGATCCTCGAGGGAAATTTGATGAAAAAATAAGTTGATTATTTTTTTTTGATATGTTGATTCCTCTAATGTGAGAAAAATCTTTTGATATGGGTCCCCCATTAGGACCTTCTATAATAATATGATTATCACTTTCTAATGTGATATTAACATCTTTAGGTATCTTCAATTCTTCTTTGAAAAATGCTACTTTTACCATATATAATCACTTTGTTCTTAAATACCGTTTTTTCAATCACATTCAATAAATTTAATAATTTTAAAGTTCTAACAAAAATCAAAATTGATATAATCAAAATTGATACTTGTGTAATATTAAGTAGAAGATTTAATTTTAATTTTATGATAATCTTTTGAAAAAGATATTCAAAAGAAAAAGTTTTTAAGGAATATTTCTCAACTTTGAATCTCTATATAGCTCTTTTTCAAACAATTGCCCAGTGAATTACCATCCGTTCTGTCAAGTAGATAAAATTGATCTATTAGTGAGTTTTATTATCAAAAAATTTGTTATCAGTAGTATTTAAAAATTCATCAAAAAATAAAAACTAAAATTAAATATAATAAATATGTTTAGTCTAAAACTTCATCATAATTTCAAAAAAGATAAAAATAATTAAATAATTTTTTTTAGAGATTAGTATTCTCAATTAGAAAAGAATGATTGATATTCCCTATTAGGGATGTTACAACTATTACTAATCAACCAATAAAGAGAAATTTATGGATATTTATAAATATCCAGATTTTTTACGAATTTTCTCAATGTATTGTATTAATATACATAACAGAGAGACATTCCACCAATATTGCGCTCTTGAGCTTCTGTCAAGGTCATTATTCCTTGATTAGTAGTTAATATAATAATACCTAATCCAGGAGCAGGTAATAATCTTCTTTCAAGAGCCTCGAACTGATTCATTTTCAGATTTAATCTTAATAATGCCTTACATTCATTTATTCTCCCCAATAAGGCGATCTTAAACTTTCCTTGCCGTCCGTCATCATATCGCTCAAACTCTCCAATATAAGCATGTTGTTGGAAAATTCTTAGTATACGCTGCATTAATTTAGAAGCAGGGGTGATTATTACCTCTTTTTGACGCGCTCTTTCTGCGTTTTTAATTACAGCCATTGCATCTGCTAATGTATTTACCATTTTTTTTTTTCACTTTTTTTTTAATCATAACGGCGGAATCCAATTTCCTTACCTATTTCATAAAAACATCTTCTACAGATATATAACCCATATCTTCTAATTAATCCTCTATGGGTCCCACATCGTCTACAGGCCCTCTGACCCTTACCTTGGCTTCCTTGTGGCATTTACTTCACTATATTTATTATTTAAATTATATATTATTTTTAAGTTTAAATTAATTCAGAAATATTCTACTTCCATTTTATCTACTATTTTAGCTTTAAAAAATTTCTCGAGAAAATAATATGCTTCCTCTTTAGAAACATAATGATGTTTAGGGATCTTTGCTCTGTGTGCTCTTCTATATTTTATTCTCATGCCAGGTCTTGTAATTCTTCCACACACATCAAGCCCCCAAATACCAATTAAATTATCATATTCAACCCCTGGAATTGTGATATGTTCTACAATTCCAAATCCAAAGTTACCATAATTATCAAAGCTTTTCTTCAGCATTCTATTATTATTTACGATTAAAAGTCTTTTCAATAACTTCTCAGCTTCTTCTCCTCTAATTGTAACTTTAACTCCAATTGGTCTTCCTTTTCTCAAGTTAAATTCTTTTACATTTTTTTTTGAGAGCATTTTTTTTGGTTCTCTACCAGTGATACTTTTCAAAACTGCGAAAGCACGTTCTAATTCTTCTCCACCAGCTCCTACACCTATATTTAAAACTAATTTTTCTAAATATGGTTTTTTCATAGGATTATTCCATACTTCTTCAAATATATTATTGGTTGTTATTTTTTTCTTTTTAATTTCTGTTGACATATAATATCACTTTTTTTTCTCTAATTTGTTGGTAAACTAATTTCTGATTGCTTTTCTCCAATAATAAATGTATAATCATATAATGTTTCTGTTAGTTCCTCATCATTTTGTATTGATACTGTACTAGCATTTGGTCCAAATCTCTTTTTAACTTTTAGAATTTTTCCTGTTTGACCTATATTTTTTCCGTCCATAATAATTGCTAAATTACCTTCTTGGAATCTAAAAGTTTTTAAAATTTCTTTTTCAGGGACGGATATTTTCAATATATCCATCCTTTTGAAAGTATCTTCTTTTGGATCTTGAGGGTTTTTTACTTTTATAAGAATATTTTTACCATCATGAAGATTTAATTGTATATTACCACCTTTTACAGTGGTTTTATTATCAATTCTACAAAGTTTGAAAGTACTTTCTTTTTCATCAATTTCGTGAAGAATAAGTCCATGATGAGAATCTGGGAGAATTCTGTAATATTTTTTAATCTTATCAATAGATAATACATCCATTAGTCCTATTGGATATCTTTCATCCTTTATTATTTTTCCATCTATTTTAAAAAAGCCATTTTTAATTAATTTTTTTGCTTCTCTATGATTATCCGCTATTTTTAGTAGATCTCTTATAACATGAATAAGAGGTAAGCAAAAGTCTTTTTTGTGGGGTCCTGGAGAAGGATTAACAAAAAATGTTCCATGTTTTCTACTAATTTGTAAATGACCAGCAGTATTTAAACGTTTTAATACTTTTTGTCCACCATGTCTTGTCATTATTCAGCTTCTACCTCATTTTTTTTACCTTTTTTAGGTCCTTTTAATTCACTTTCAAACTCATAACCAAAGACAGATTTTCGGTCAATAATCGATGATCTCCATGGATCCATATCTTTACCTTCTTTTTTAAATTTAGTAATAATTAAATTTGAAATATGAATGCTGGGATTCCAGTCTGTACCATCTGCTTTTTGAAAAGTAGCTTCTTTTATTTGAGCTCGAAGTTCTTTAGTAATTTTTATAACTTCACCTTCAAAGTCTTTAAATTCACCAATTATTACTCGAACTTGATCTCCAACTTTTAAAGGAAGTCTTTTTAACCCATATTCTTCTTGTAGAAAATCTGCTAATCTCGTATTTAATAACTTTGATTTTTGATGATTTTTATATGTAAAGAGTGCTTTTCTTTGTTTTTTTGGTTTTTTAGAATTTACTCTCATAATACTCACTTATTATTATTATTTTTTTACACTATTAGTGATGAAATAGAGGCTAATCTTGGAAAAGTTTCTGCTGCTTCTCTAGCAATTGGCCCCCTTATTTCAGTTCCTTTTGGTTCTCCTTCTTTAGAAATAATCACACCAGCATTATCTTCAAAACATAAACGACTACCATCTATACGTCTATAAATTTTCTTCTGGCGAACAACTACACATTTTAAAATATTACCTCTTAATTCAGGTTTTCCTTTTTTAATAGTGACTGTGCATACATCCCCTACAGTTGCTTTGGGAAGTCTTCGTTGTCTTGTTTTAATATGATCTACTCCAATGATCTTCGCAATTTTTGCTCCAGAATTATCTACAATATTTAACTTTGAACCGTTACAAAGACCATAACTTGTTCGAGATTTAACTACTTTTTTTCTTCCAGATTTTCTTCGACTTCCCATTATTTTTCACCTATTTTTTTAACAGCATCAGCACGAAC
>CAZBEU010000310.1:0-5326 GCA_964491005.1 uncultured archaeon
TCATACAAAAACGAATGTTTTCTTCTATTTCAAGTTTTGGATATCCGCTCATCATCCAGAAAATTCAAGATAAATATGTTTTTGGATGAATATCAAATTTTTACGAACTACTGTAAAGGACATGGCATTCTGCTCTAAATAAGGTAAAACCTATTTAAAGTCTGTTTAAAATAATAAATATTTAAGATTAAAAAAAGAATAAAAAAATAAGATTATGAAAATAAGAAATTATTTCTTATTTCTTATATTTGCTTGAGCAGCAGCAATTCGAGCTACGGGAATTCTATAAGGTGAGCATGAAACATAATTTAACCCAATTCTATGAGCAAAATCGATTGAGCTTGGCTCTCCACCATGTTCTCCACAGATTCCACATTTAAGATTTGCTCTGGTTCCTCTACCTTTTTGAATAGCAAGCTGCATTAACTGACCTACACCTTCTTGATCTAAGCATTCAAAAGGATTTTCTTTCATTACACCTTTTTCAAGGTAAATTGGGAGAAATTTGCCTTCTGCATCATCTCTGCTAAATCCAAAAGTCATTTGTGTTAAGTCATTTGTTCCAAATGAAAAGAATTCGGCTTCAGAAGCAATTGTATCAGCAACTAAAGCAGCTCTTGGAATTTCAATCATTGTTCCAAATTTATAATCTAAAGCTACTTTGTAGCTATCTATAACTTCTTTAGCGATTTTCACTAATTGATCTTTCACTAATTTTAATTCAGAGATCATTCCTACTAGTGGAATCATAACTTCGGGTTTAACGTCAATACCTTCCTTCTTTAATTCACATGCAGCTTGAAAAATTGCTTTAACTTGCATTTCATTAATTTCAGGCCAAGTGATACCTAATCTACAACCTCTAAGACCCATCATAGGATTTTCTTCATGAAGAGTTCTTATAGTGTGAATTAGTTCCTCTTTTTCTTTAAGTTCATCATCAGTTATTGAGTTAGTAAGTTTAAGTTTCTGAACTTCCAACATAAGTTCAGTATAATCAGGTAGAAATTCATGTAATGGAGGATCTAATAATCTAATAGTTACTGGTAGACCATTCATTATTTTGAAAATATCATAAAAGTCTCCTTTTTGCATTGGTAATATTTTATCTAATGCTTTTTTTCTTTCTTCTTTAGATTTTGCCATGATCATTTGTTGTACAACAGGTAATCGTTCTTGTGCCATAAACATATGTTCTGTCCGACAAAGTCCAATTCCTTGAGCTCCAAATTCAAGAGCTTTAGAAGCATCTGTTGGAGTATCTGCATTTGCTCTTACACCTAGTTTCTTTATTTCACTTGCAATATCTAATAACTCAAGAAATTCTCCTTTTAATTCTGGATCTACTAATGGAACTTGTCCTTTTATAATTTTCCCAGTAGTACCATCAATAGTAACATAGTCTCCTTCTTTGATAATTGTATCATCTACTGAAAATTGTCTGTTTTTTAGATCTATTTTGATATTTTGGGCACCTACAACTGCTGGTTTTCCAATACCTCTAGCTACAACTGCTGCATGAGATGTCTTACCACCAAACTGAGTCAAAACACCTACTGAAGCATATAAACCATGAACATCATCTGGTTTTGTTTGAGGTCTTACTAAAATAACATCCATGTTCTCTTTAGTTGCGAGTTCTTCTGCCCTATCTGAATCAAATATAGCTATTCCAGTTACTGCTCCAGGTGATGCATTAATACCTTGAGCGAGAACTGCAACATCTGCTTTAGGATCAATACTTTTAAACAATAAATCTGAGATTGAATTTGCATCAATATTCATAATTGCTTGCTCTTTAGTTATTAATCCTTCTTTAACCAAATCAACAGCAATTTTGACTGCTGCTGAGGGTGTTCTTTTACCATTTCGGGTTTGTAAAATAAATAATTCTCCATCTTCAATTGTAAATTCAATATCTTGCATATCTCTATAATGATTTTCTAATTTTTCCATTAATTCAAAAAGTTCATCATGAACTTTAGGGAACTCTTCTTTCATTTCATCTAAAGTTTTTGGAGTTCTTATTCCAGCAACAACATCTTCTCCTTGAGCATTTGCTAAATATTCACCGAATTTTCTATTTTCTCCTGTTGATGGATCTCTTGTAAAAGCGACACCTGTTCCAGATTTCCATCCTTTATTTCCAAATACCATAACTTGAACATTAACAGCAGTACCATAATTTGGAATTTTATTCATTCTTCTATATGTTATAGCTCTTTTATTATTCCAGGATTTGAATACTGCCTCTATTGCATTAAATAATTGCACTTGAGGGTCTTGAGGGAATGGAGATCCTATCTCTTTTTGATATAAAGCTTTATATTCTGCTATAATATTTTTCAAATCATCAACGTCTAAATCAGTATCTTTTGCATCTTCACCTTTTTTAGCTTTATATGCATTTAAAATTTCTTCAAAATGGTCTAACTCAATTCCCATTACAACATCAGAAAACATCTGTATAAATCTTCGATAAGAATCATAAGCAAATCTTTCATTATTAGTTACTTCAACGACTCCTTTAACACTTTCATCATTCAATCCCAGATTTAATACAGTATCCATCATTCCTGGCATTGACATAGGTGCTCCACTTCGAACACTAAACAATAATGGGTTTTTTTTATCTCCAAAGTTTTTGTTGTATTTTTGTTCTAATCTTTTTATAGCATCCAGTACATCTTGTTTTATATTATCCATTATTTTTTTTGGATCTTCATAATATTTTAGACATGTTGCTGTGGTTATTGTAAAACCTTGAGGAATATTTAATCCAATATTAGTCATTTCCGCAAGATTAGCACCTTTTCCGCCGAGTAAAAGTTTTAATTCTTTTTTACCTTCAGAAAAATCATAGACATATTTATCATTTTCTGTTGACATTATTTTTTCCTTTCTGTAAGTAATTTTTTATAATTTTGTAGTATAATAAACAAGAAAATGTAATTTCAAAAATAAAATTTTTCTATAGAAATTATTAGAGTGGTAAAAAAACCAAGTATTTATAGATATAAGAGAAAATCATGAGTTAGTATGTTATATCTTCATAATTTATCTGATATAGTATTATTTTTATATATAAAATAAATACCCTTTAATATATATCTAAAATAGATATATTTTGTTCAAAAGAAGTAAAAGAGAGATAAATATTTCAATAGAAAAATTATTAAAAAGATAATAAATTATGTTTAGAGAATATCTAAAAGTTTCCAGACACCATCAATTACAATATCTGGTTTATCATTACTATTTTTTATCATATCTATTTTTGTTTCTCCAGATAAAACACAACATGTTGTTACTCCAGCATTTTTCCCCATTTTTATATCAGTATATAATCTATCACCAAACATAATAGCATTCTTAGGAGAAATATTTAATTCTTGAAGTTTGAATAAAAGCATTTCTTTATTTGGCTTTCCAAATACTTTCGGCATCCTTTCTGTTGTCTTATATAAAAGAGAAGCAAACCCTCCAGCATCAGGAATATAGCCATTTTCTGTAGGACAGCGATCATCCAAATGGGTTGCGATATATGGGATATTGTTTTCAAGAAATTTGGAAGCTTTTACTAATCTATCATAAGTTAATTCTTGATCAAAAGCTAACACCAAAATTTCTGGTTCCTTTTCTGATAGTTCAAAACCTTCATTTTCAAATTCTTTTTTCAAAGATGTCGTTCCCATTAAGAAAATTCTCTTATATCTTTCTTTTTTTAAAAAATGAATGACAGGATGTTGGGATAAGATAATATTATCGATAGATATATTCAAATTATACCCATTTAATTTATCCAAATAATCATTAGTTGATTTACTTGAATTATTGGAGAGAAAATAAAATTTTGTATTATTTCTTCCTTTTAATAATTCTATTAGTTCCAGAACATTATCAAATAATTTATTTCCTAAATATATTGTACCATCTAAATCAAAAAAAAAAACTTGCTTTTCTTTTATTAAATCTAAATCATCTATACTTGATATCATATCTAGCTTTTTCCTTATATTTCCCAAATGATAATAAAGATAATTTGAAAGAAATTAATAATTTTATTAATAGAAATTCCTATAATTTAAATATTTAGAAGGGAAATATCAATGAACTGTTAAAAAATAAGATATTATATCCCTATTCCGATTGTATTACCAATACCAGCAACAATAACTTTCGTTCCTACTTTAGTTCTTTCTCTGATTGCTGTTTTAATTTTAGTGACTATTTTTGGAACAGATTGTGTTATTAAACGGTTCATAGTTGTAATAGCATCCTCTAATGATTGCTTACATATAAAAGCTTCAATAGGAATTAAATTTTGAGTTGAGGAATCTTCCATGTAAGACTTTTCAATACCAATGCCACCAATTGCAGAACCAACTCCAAATATAATCGACCCTGTTTTTTCACCTTCTAATTTAAGCCCGGCATCAATTGTTATTATACGTGATATTGATTCACCATGTTCTTCAACAAGCTTCTTTATAGCTTTTCCTGGTTTACCCACAGTGCCTCCGGGACCCTTTGCTCTAACAACAAAGATTGTTCTTCCTTCAAACTCGAATTGTTGATATATTGTATCTTTTGCGATTTCAATCGCAGATACATCACTATCAATAATAATATCTCTGACAAGACTCCCTACTACCATAGGACCAAGCGCATCACCAATAGGAGACCCTTCAGCAAAAGCTTTTGCTGCATTATAATAAGATTTAGCCATAGCCATAATTAAAGTAAGTTGCATAGATATAGACATTAGAAGAATCATCGATTTTGATTTTTTACCCATAATGAGATAATGTTTTATCAAGCGATAAACCATATCAACAGCCATTGATGCTTCTAGTAAATTTTCTAAATTTTGTCTTTTAATACTATCCGCTTTTGGTGCAATATTTTGTACCTCATTTTCAAAACGATTATCTCTTACATCAATAATATGGTCGAACTTAGGAATAATTCCATAAGGATCAAGATCAACAGGTCCTATAGTAACAAATTGCATTAATTCTTCAAGTTTGATTTTAACATCTTTATCTGAATCCTTTTCATTCGAATATTTGCTGTATTGATTAAATAGAATTTCTTTACAATCATCGTTCCAATTTTTTAATTTATCTAAAGCTGTTTCAATTTGTTTACTAGCTTGCCAACCTTGTATTTTTTGGCCATAAAACATCATTATTAAAAAAAAACCAAAAAATAATACATTGAATAATAATCCCAAAGGATCTGTATTATCATTACCACCTAATAATCCTATGAAGTTAAGATGAATCATCATGTTTATAATATCAACCCATTTAAAGAGTTCTTT